>JANXXZ010000003.1 GCA_025350385.1 Bacteroidales bacterium | reverse complement strand
TTTGCACTTTGCACTTTGCATTTTGCATTCGGCCCTGTCCCCTTGTCCTTGTCCCCTTGTCCTTGTCACCTTGCACTTTGCACTTTTCCTTCGGCCCTGTCCCCTTTCCCTTGCCCCCTTTCCCTTGTCCCCTTGCTTTTTGCATTTTTCAATTTTCAACTTCAAATCTTCTCCACCTCCCTAAGCACCCTCATCAGGTTTCCTCCCCATATTTTACGAAGCTGCCGCTTGGAATATCCCCGTTTCACAAGTTCGAGGGTTATGTTTCCCATTTCACTCACATCATTGCATCCTTTCACTCCTCCGCCCCCGTCGAAATCGGTCCCGATACCCACATGATTTATTCCTGCTACTTTCACTATATGATCAATATGATCGCAAACATCCTGAACAGAAGCCATGGATTGAGGGTATTTTTCATCCACATTCCACCAGTCATTATGTGCGCTTTCCTTTTCAGCTTCGGTTAAATCCTGGAAATTACGCCATTTAACCCTGAGGGCTGCCATGGCCGAATCGCGGGAAGGGTTCGGAGCCCCTTTTTTCACATAAGCGCTCAGTATGCACATCTGTATCACACCCCCGTTTTTGGCAAGTAATTTCAGCATATCGTCCTTAAGATTCCGCGGATTATCATCTATGGCCCAGGCACAGGAATGGGATGCAATCACAGGCTTTATTGAAACCCGGAGAACATCATAAAATGAAGCGTCCGAAACATGCGAAACATCCACCATCATTCCCAGGCGGTTCATTTCCCTTACAACCTGTTTACCGAATTTGGTAAGGCCGGCAGTATTGTTTGTATCGGTGGAACTTGTGCAGATATCGTTGTTCTTAGTATGACAAAGCGTGATATACCTGGCACCCAGGTCATAAAACAGTTTCACATTTGAAAGGTCGTTACCGACAGGGTAGCCGTTCTCCACTCCGATGAAAATGGCTCGTTTGCCTTCTTTTTCGAGGCGGTAACCATCGGCAGGGGTGAGCGCCAGTCCGGCCATATCCGGATACCTCCTTAGTACGCTGTGTATAGAATCAAACGTGGCAAGGGCGCTCTTCTTTGCTTTGGTATTTCCTTCAGCCGTGCGTGCTCCCTGGCCTTCAAAAACAGCAAAGAAAATACCATCCAGGCCGCCTTTTGCCATCCGGGGGAAATCGACTTTCGATCGTTTCAGGGTTATTGAATTATCCTTTGCCACGTCAAACTTCGGGTCAAAGAGATTCATCGGCGTATCGGCATGCGAATCAACGGTAAAAATGCTTTTGTGAATGCGAGCAGCCCTGGATTCAAGTCTGGATTGAGCCTGGACATTAAAGAAACCACTGATAAGAGTAAGTAAAGCAAATGTGAAGAATAAACGGGATGTTTGTACCATAATTTTGTTAGTGAGAGAATGGGCAAATGTATTAAAACAAAAAGAGCAGGGACTATTTTCGGCCCAGAAACCTGATAACATCCGCAAGCCCTTGGTGTAATGGACCTTCATCAAGAATAACCTGTGTTTCACTGAATTCAATGAATTCCATCCCGGCAAAGTCGGACCTTATTTCTTCAGCTTCGAAAAGCAGTTGCAGGTTTTTAGGTCCTCCACTCGTCCTTGGCATTTGATTCCTTGTGAATGCTTCAAGTATCAGGATTCCACCGGGGTTCAGGGCTGCCATCATTTTCTGGTGAATCTGTGCACGCACATCAGGCGTGAGATGGACAAAAATAAGTGCTATGCAATCATAATGTTTACCGTCAGCCTGCCATTCTTCAAGGGAACTAAGGGTATAATTTATAGTCACGTCTTCACTGGCTGCCAGCCGGAGACTCTTTTCCCTCCCCACCTCGCTTTGATCAAAGGCTTCCACCTGCCAGCCGAGAGTGGCTGCATATACTGAATTGCGGCCTTCACCCTCGGCAGGCAAAAGGATAGATCCGGGCTTTCTGCCTTCCAGGACATGTTTCAAAAATTTATTGGGTTGAGTTCCGTAAATGTATTCTTCGGCATCATACCGGGAATTCCATTGGTCCTTCGACATGATCTTTTTTATTTGATCTCAAAAGTAAATGAAAAAAGCGAGTCGCCCCGCCCTTTTACAATAGTTAACACTTTTGATAGGTTCCTGTATAAATAGCAGGATTTTATTTTTCTTTCAAAGGAAGCACACCACCCATAGCGCCCATCACATTTACCAGGTCGGAACCCATGGGAACAACGATCTTCGAATTATCTTTCAGGGAAGTTTCCATAGCCTGTATCCTGCGAAGCATCTGGGCATTACCCACGAAATACTTCTCAGCAGCCTCGTTCACCAGTGCAATAGCCTGCGCTTCGCCTTCGGCACGAAGAATAGCTCCCTGCTTGAACCCTTCTGCACGACGGATCTCGGCGCGTTTTTCGCCATCGGCTTTTGTTTCGGTAGCCGTGGCAAAATCCACAGCTGCCACTTTCTCATTCTCTGCCTTCACAATCTTGTTCATCGTTTCCTGCACATCTTTTGGTGGATCAATCTCCTTGAGTTCAGTCCTCACAATTTGAATTCCCCAGTTCATGGTTTCTTCAAGAAGCGTATTATGAAGTTCCCTGTTTATTTTGCCTCTTTCGCTGTTGGCCGATTTAAGGGTCATGGTTCCAATAATGTTACGTAAAGTGGTACGCGCCAGATTCACAATCTGATACTCAATGTTATTCACATTGTATTGCGAATTCTTAACACTTTCTTCATCTGACTTTATTTTAAAGTATACCTGGGCATCGACACTGGCATTCAGGTTGTCATTGGTAATGATTACCTGCGATTCGGCATTAATCATCTTTTCAGTAATATTGATCATATACATCTTGTCAATCACAGGGATAATCCAGTTGAAGCCCGGGTTGGCAAAATGGCTGTACTTTCCAAGCCTTTCGACCAATGCACGTTGGGTTGGCCTCACAATGCGGATACCGGCAAGGAATAATAATATTACACCGATAATTATGAATGTTGACAAATATTCCATTTCAATGGTTTTAGCAATGTTAAATTCTTTTCGATTAATTTCCTCTGTGAGGACCAGAATAAGCTCTGAATGTATTTCAAATGATCAGAGAGAATTTAATAAGTCGGGATTGGAAATCGAATATTATCAATTTTCGGGTTCCCGCCCTCTCGCCCTCACCTTACTGCCCCACAATAGCAGGCGGCGGAACTTCTTTGTCCTGTTTCGGTTTCAAAGGAATCACTCCTCCCATCTCGCCCATCACATTTACCAGGTCGGAACCGGTGGGGACTACTATCTTCGAATTATCCTTCAACGAAGTTTCCATGGCCTGTATTCTCCGCAGCATCTGGGCATTTCCCACGAAGTATTTCTCTGCAGCTTCATTCACTAGCTGAATGGCTTGCGCTTCACCTTCGGCACGTAAAATTGCCCCCTGCTTGATGCCTTCAGCACGTCGAATCTCTGCCCGCTTTTCGCCATCAGCCCTGGTTTCGGTAGCAGTGGCAAAGTCAATGGCAGCTATTTTTTCATTCTCAGCTTTTACGATTTTGTTCATCGTTTCCTGGACGTCCTTGGGAGGGTCAATCTCCTTGAGTTCGGTACGAACAATTTCAATACCCCAATTCATGGTCTCCTCCAGCAGAGTAGCATGAAGTTCCTTGTTAATTTTTCCTCGTTCGCTGTTGGCCGATTTAAGGGTCATGGTGCCGATGATATTACGCAGGGTAGTACGCGCAAGATTCACAATCTGGTATTCAATACTGTTTACATTATACTGCGAATTCTTTACACTTTCCTCATCCGGCTTGATCTTGAAATACACCTGCGCATCAACCCGCGCATTGAGGTTATCGTTGGTAATGATTTCCTGGGGTTCGGCATTGATCATTTTTTCGGTGATATTGATCTTGTACATTTTATCAATCCCGGGGATAATCCAGTTAAATCCAGGGGTAGCAAAATGACTGTACTTTCCAAGCCTCTCAACCAGGGCGCGGTTTGTAGGTCTTACAATGCGTATTCCCGAAAAGAAAAACAGGACTACGGCAATGATAATGATGGTTGCCAGATTTTCCATAATACTTAGTACTTAAGATTAATTGAATTACAGGTTATTAACTCGGGTATTCCTTACAAATGTAAGGAATCCATATACTTTCTGAGTATGCTTCATAAAATAGTTATTACCGGGTACTTCTACTCTCGTTCAATCCTTTCGATTCCGATATCATCCATTGAAAGTGGGTCCTCAACCGGTTCCAGATGAGTAAATACGGTTACCATCCCCTGAAAGAGATTCCGGATATCTTTTTCGATCTTTTCAAGCGCATCGTGTCCCTGTTGAACGCTCCAGATGCCCGGTACAAGTATGTGAAGGGTGACAAATTTCCGCTGTCCCGATTGCCGTGTAAGTAAGGAATGATAATGAATGCTTTGCGACTGGTAACTATCCAGGAGTTTTTTTAATTCATCACGTTCTTTCTGATCTATGGCTGTATCGAGCAATCCCAGCGCCGAACTGTGCATCAGCCGGTAGCCGGTCCACACAATATTTACAGCGACTGCCAGGGCCACCAGGGAATCGAGTAAGAGCCATCCCGTAATTTTCACCAGGGCAATACCCACTAAAACTCCTGCCGAAGTCCATACGTCGGTCATCAGGTGTTTTCCATCGGCAACCAACGTAATGGAATTGTTTTTTCGACCGGCAACCATCAATACCCTTGCAACTCCGAAATTAATCAATGATGCTCCCACCGAAATAAGTAAGCCGACATTTATATTTTGCAGTTCACTGGGATGGATAAGTCTTGGAATTGCAGTCCAGATAATACTTGCAGCCGCAAGCACTATGAGCCCTCCTTCAACACCGCTGGAAAAATACTCGGCTTTGGTATGCCCGAAAGAATGCTCATCATCGGCAGGCCTTTCGGCAAGGGTAATCATGGCAAGTGCAACAATGGCGGCAATCAGATTAACCCCCGATTCCAACGCATCCGAAAGCAATCCAACCGAACCGGTAAGCAGGTAAGCGAAGGATTTTAACCCGATTGTCACAACAGCGGCCGCTATCGAGAGGTAAAGAAATTTCTTCAGGGAAGGAGTTGCCATAGAGTAGGATAAAATAGATTGAATGATTTTTGCAGGAAATGAGCCTTAAAATAATTATTGTTGTTTCGTAATAGCTTTATGCACCTTCCGCCTGCGACTGGTTTTGCGCTGAAATTCATTGGAAAGGATGCTGATGCTCCCATCCACTTCGAGCACTGCGAGGTTGACATCCGCAACTGATTTCACCCCATGTTCGCGAATGGCTTCCAGCAATTCATCATGGGTGATGCGGGTGCGGTGCATATTATCAATTTTTATCTTCCCGTTGTAAACAAGCATGATGGCTTCTCCCTGTACAAGTTTACTCAGCGAAGGGAAACGATAAATGGCCTGTTTCAATAAAAAATTCACGATAAAAAGCGCTGAAGCCGCAACCAATCCTCCTGACAGGCTGGTATTATTCCCGACCATGGCGTTCTGAACCGAGTTGCTGATCAGCAGGATAAATACCAGGTCCGTAACTGAAAGCTGGGAAAGTTCTTTCTTGCCAAATAACCTGATTGCAACGATCATGAAAAGATAAACTGCTGTGGAAGTAAAGGCTATGAATAGGTAGTCGCTGATTGGGGGCTGCATTGGCGATTAAGTTAAGGGTTATGAACAGGTAAAAAGGGACAAGGGACAAGTGAAAAGGGACAGGGAACAACAAACAAGGTCGGGGGGGGGATCAGGTATCTATAATGCAGAATTTGAATCCGGAATCCTTGAAAACGTGGCTGATCATAAATTTGTAATACCAGGCAATTCACTCTTCAAAATTTACTTTTTAACTCTCTTCGCTTTTTATCTTTATTCTTTACTTTTAGCTATTGTTTAAGGAATTTAACGTTCCGCAGCTATGCCCAGTAGCCGTTTTGCGGGCTTCGTCACTGTCCAAAGGTACAATGTTTCTGCGGGGTGCGCTGTTTCAAGTTGCTCTTTCATAGGCTATTGGGCATAGGTGCTGTTAGCAACAGGCCGTTTTTTTTCAATTATACCACTACTTCAAGTTCTGGAACTTCACTTGTTCCCATCATCATGTTATAATGTCCTTCGTGATCAGTTAACAGAAAGACATCCTTGAAAACCTTTTTATAATTCTCAATTGTTCTGTCTTGAAGTTCAATATACAAATCGTCGTTAATGCTATGGGAACCATCATTTATCCAACTGATTAATGACCTGCATATTTCGCGTTCTTCTTTATTCTCAAACTTTTTTATTAAATCATCATCTCCATATTTACCTAAAAGTTTAAAATAATTTTCTATTATTCTTCTCATAATGTTTTGAATAGTAATACTTGACTTTACATCTTCGCTTTTCAGTTCCTGCCATAACAATTCATAGGAAGATTGAATTGGGTTCGCCATTAAAAATGATTGAATCTCAGATATAGAATCGTTTTTCCTCAAAATCCAATAGTTAGTTTTATTGCAAATCTTTGTCCTCCCGTCAATGAATGAAACTTCCTTATGAAAGTACACATTATGTGTTAATAGAATTATCTGTTTGATACTACCAATGTCCGATTTTACATCTTTTATAATCTCCTTAATTAAACTACTTACCAAGAATAAAACATTGCTGTCCAAACTAGAAATAGGGTCGTCAA
>JANXXZ010000577.1 GCA_025350385.1 Bacteroidales bacterium | reverse complement strand
CGTCAATAATAGAATTAATAACAGTTTTATACTATAATACTTCAGGAATCACCGGGAAATAGCCAATCGGCTAAACCTAAAAAGCACCTCTTTAAAATTGAATTTCCATAATAACCAAAGGCTCGCTATGGCAGGTCGGTGCGGGATTTCGTGCAACACGGCTTCATGTTGGGTCGTGAAAAACGACCACACGAAGCCTTAGTTATTGGGTGGCGTTTATTCTATTTTTATTTTATCTTTTTTGTCATTTATAATCACAAGAGATTCAGATTCCACAATAAAATTATCATTTTCATTTGGCAATCCTAAATTATCAAATGGGTCAAGTGATATATAAAAATGATCATCTTTAGTTTTTGTCAAGGTAATATCTGAATAATTTGATCCAGCATTAAAATCCTCAATGAGATTAATTACTGAAATACTATCAAATTGAAGTTCTATGTTGCAATTATCAATATTTTTTTATCTTCTCTTGCATTGCCGGGGTTAATTGTTTAATCAGTTCGGCGTTGTATGAGACGGAGCCTGTTTCCAGAGGTGTTCCCTTTAATCCGTAGATTTGGTTTGAGGCAATTGCATAAGATCGTCCAATGGCAGCTAGTGAGCCATCTTCCATATCAGCATCTACGTCGGTGGTAACAATAGAGATCGTATTATCGCTGTTACGCACGATATCGAACGTTCGGAATTGCTCAGGAAATTCTCTTATTGATTTTGTTTCTACTTCCCAAAAGCCAAATTCGGGATGGGCAGGATCAGCAGATGGAAATGCCGTAACATTGTTGAGATGACGATGACCGGCTACCCAAAGAATAAGATTCGGAAATAATTTTAGTTGCCTAATAAGATCTTTTTCAGACGAATAGCCAGGAAGAACAGGTTTCCAATCCATAGGAGTTCCCACGGCAGCTACGCCAATTGGAATGTGTGCTGAAATAATCATTAGCTGTCCGGCTTCCTGACCTGCTTTGAGTTGTGCCATAAGCCAATTGTAACGGTCTGCAGTAAGTTCACCATGCCCATAAAAACCTTCTTCATAGGGTGCCTCGCTGTCATCCTGCGTATCATCGAGCACAATTATTTTAAGCGGCAAATTTGACTTTGGGATGAAAGAATAACTTGCCCCCGATACATTTGCCGGGTCATTTTCAATAAATCCATGTCCTACAGGAAAGGTAGTTGTATTACTAAATTCTTTAATAAAATCAGGTATTGTGAGAGAATGACGATTTTGGTCAGGAGAAACGGTGGGAATCGTTCCCATATCTGCAACAACACCGGAACCAAAGATAGTACCATATGGCGTACTTCCATCCAGAGTACCTGTAGAAAATGTAGACTTATTCAATGCATCGGCATCAGTAAATAAATTACCAACCTGAAGGATAGAATCTCCAACAAAGGCCTTTCTGAGTTTGGCATTCACTGGCTTTGAACCCATCCAAAAGTGATCATGATTGCCAAGGGTGGCATACCAGGGAATAGTCTTATCGAGTCCAACAGCCGTGAAGGGCTCTTGATAAGGAAACATTGTTCCGGTTTTTTGAACGCCGGATGATGGTGTTATAGGTTGTCCATCCATGATATCTATAAACCATCTTAATTCGTTATACTGTGTACTATTTGCCATATCCCCAATGGACAAGCCCAAATCAAAAGGATCCTGTTTGTGAAGATCGTTAATTGTTTTAACAGTTGCGTTGAAAACTTGTGTAGTATATAGCATAAGCGGTGAATAACACGATATGCCATTCTCCCCTGCAAAGGGAGCAAAAAAGATGGCTTGAGCAGTCGATTCTTTATCGGTAATATGAATATCGGTAATGGTAAAAAAGCGAAGAAGTTTGGAGGCGTGTGTAACAGACGCAAAGTCATATCCTGCCGGCACGAGGTCCAGTCGTTTTTGACAAGGAAGTCCTGGTCCATAATGCCAAGAGCCATATCCATATTTTGCGAAATTAGCAGGATCGTTAATCTTAACTGTTGGTATTGCCAGAACCTCATCCGGAACAATTGTTCTGTCCAGTGTTGTCTTACCCATGGAACCTGAAGGATTGTAACTGCTATCATTTTTCTTGCAACCATTATTAAGAATAATTGCAAACCCCAAAATGATAAGTGGGAAGATCCATTTTTTACTCATTTTTATTTACTGTATAATTTTTTCCTACTCGTTTCGTTTTTCGGATTTTACGGTGGCACTTTTTGCGTTGTTACCACTAACGGTATCGCTATGAATATGACCCAATGACGGATCACTCTCTATAAAGTCTTTCACTTAAACTCAACTTAAAAGGGACAAATTAAATGTTGCTTAAATTCAATTATAACCTGTCCTATTATTTTTTCAGTTATCTTGAACCTTATTTTTTGATATATATTTTTATATCAGGGCACCTCTAAAAACTAC
>JANXXZ010000557.1 GCA_025350385.1 Bacteroidales bacterium | reverse complement strand
AAGGGAAAAACGGCTGATGAGCGAATTTCCGCATTTAATATTTATATCAATATTCGGAAGGGTTTCCAGAGCTCCCTCCCGGCCTCCCCCGAAGGGAGAGTAGCCATTTTCCCTTGATGCCGATTTAAAACAAGCCTTGAGAAAGAGTGCAAGCAAATGGACCATTGACAGCTACCGCCTTGCCGTAGATACTTACCGCAATGCTCAAAACAGAGAGCAAAAGCGGGAAATGGAACGTCTGATTAATGAGATAAAATCCAATTTCCGTAGCGAGATATCGCAGAACGACCCCAAGGCAAAACGCTTACGCAACTTAAACGGCGAACTTTTCAAACTTACCAACCAAGGACAATTATTCGATCTCTCGAAAAAGGAAAAAGCCGATTGGAATGCCAAAGTGGCGAAACTAGCCGCCGAAACCCAAAAGCTGGAAGCCGAGATTGAAGAAATAAAAAGCAACAAAATTTACGAAAACGCTTTTGAATGGCGGTTTGAATTTCCGGAAGTATTGGATTACAACGGTGATTTTGTGGGATTTGATGTGGTGATTGGGAATCCGCCATATATAAGTGCTTGGGAAATGCACGAAAATGATGAAAAGAAAAGAGAAGCGATTAAAAATATTTTAAAGAACGGTTCTATCTTAACTGGGCACTGGGATTTATACATGGCGTTTATGTTGCTTTCAATTGAAATTGGCAAATCCAATTCTTATAACACCTATATTATTCCAAATCCATTTCTCAGAGAGAAATACGCAGCATCACTTAGGAAACATCTACTTGATGAAATGGAATTAATGAGTATAACTCTATTTGAAACAAACAACGTTTTTGATGAAGTCGCAAGACGAACAATAATCTATCTTTTTAAAAATGCTAAGAATAGCATACCTAATGTGAGTATTTTAGAAACTAACTCACAACAATATAAAATTGACTTTAAAACTTCAATAAGCAAAGACGAGTGGCGTAAGCAGAGTGATTATAGGTTCAACACAAGTGCAGACAACAATATCTTCAGTTTGCTTGAAAAAATTGAAAATAATTCACTCCGACTAGGCAACATTTGCTATATAAATTATGGTGCTCAAGTATCAAGTAAAATAAAGGGTGGATTTAAAAAGGGAGAAGTTGTAGGAAAAGTTAAAGCAGGCAATTGCAAAAAATTTGTTGAAGGAAAAGATGTTCATAGATGGGAACTATCATTTAGAGGCCTTTGGCTTGATTACCGTAAAAATGAATTATATGGACCACGTTTCGAAGAACTATTTGAAACTGACAAAATCCTTGTAAGGAAAATATCAGATAAAGGTCACAGAGTTGCTGCAACATTTGACAACTATGGATATTATACTGATGATGGTTGTGTAATTGCCGCTTTGTTCACTTCCTTAGAAAACATCTTAAAGGAAGAAACATATTTTGATTATGAAGTCACGAAAATGGAATATGATATAAAATTTGTATTAAGTCAGTTAATTTCAAGCATCACAACATTCTATTTTAAAAACAGATTTTCGACTGAAAGTCTTCAGGGTGAAACATCTCACACCTATCCCAAATCGGTCAGAGCATTACCAATAGCAAAAGCAAATCCTCAACAACAGAAACAGATAATATCAATTGCAAATAAAATATTAGATATCAAACTTCAAGACAAAAAGGCTGACGTATTAAAATTTGAAACCCAAATTGACCAATTGGTTTACCAACTTTACGATTTAACCGCCGAAGAAATTGCCGTAATAGAAAACGGAAGAATATGAAATACGATCCGCAAAAACACCACCGCCGCAGCATACGCCTGAAAGGTTATGATTATTCGCGGGCTGGATTGTATTTTATAACCATTTGTTGTCAGGATAGGATTTGCAGGTTTGGAGAAATCGTAGGGGCTAACCATCGCGATGGCCATAAAATGATATTGAATGAATACGGACAAATTGCATATTGTGAATGGATAAAATTGTCCGAACGATTTCCCAATGTTGAATTGGATGTATTTCAAATAATGCCCAACCATATTCATGGTATTATTGCATTGAACGAAATTCCTGTAGGGGCAGGGTTCCCCCCTGCCCAAAATGAAAATGTACCCCCTGCCCAAAATGATATGGATATTAGGGCAACCGCAAGGGTTGCCCCTACGGTATCGGACATTGTGGGGGCATACAAATCACTGGTGGCAAATGAATGTTTGATAATTTTTAAAACAAAAAATGAAATCATGGGCAAATTATGGCAACGCAATTATCACGAACACATAATCCGAGATGAACAATCATATCTGAAAATATCGGATTATATTGTAAACAATCCTGCAAATTGGAACAACGATTCATCAAAATAGAAGCCATGACCAAAGAAACCGCCCTAAAACTGTTTGAGCAAACGCAAATACGCTCGGTTTGGAAAGAGGAAGATGAAAAATGTTGTTTTTCTATCATTGATGTTATTGAAGTTTTAACCGGCACTGATCGCCCCCGCAAATATTGGAGCGACCTGAAAGCAGAGCTTCAAAAGGAAGGTAGCGAACTGTCCGAAAAAATCGGACAGTTGAAATTAGCTGCCGATGACGGTAAAATACGATTAACCGATGTTGCCGATACCGAGCAGCTATTAAGACTAATTCAAAGTGTTCATTCGCCTAAAGCCGAATCATTCAAAATGTGGCTGGCTCAAGTTGGCCGTGAGAGTATTTGCCAATCGTTATCTTAAAAAATTCCTTGTTCAAAACCTAATCCAATCAATGAAGCCAATCCCCATCCTTTTCCTGATTACACTGCTTTCCTTCACCGCCTTTTCACAGGAACCCCCCATTACCATTCAACCCCTGCATTATGTGAGTTATAGGACGGCAACACCTATCACAGTTGACGGGCTTATGAACGAGCCGGAATGGCGGAAAGCCGAATGGACTGAATATTTCGGTGATATTGAAGGCAGCATTAAACCTGAACCACGGCTAAAAACAAGGGTTAAGATGCTCTGGGACGACAATTACCTGTATGTTGCAGCGCAGCTGGAAGAACCGAACATTTGGGCTTATTTAACCGAACGCGAATCCGTTGTCTTTAACGATCCCGATTTCGAGGTGTTTATCGATC
>JANXXZ010000554.1 GCA_025350385.1 Bacteroidales bacterium | reverse complement strand
AATCGATAAAGTGTTGCGATCTGACTTCGGGGTTAGGCAAGGTGTTTATCTCTTCAACGGCATCTCTACGAACAAATTTTTGAGTGATACCTTTCATCTGTCTTTTCAGGATATAAATCTGCTCATGGCAGCATTTCATTGAGGTTCAACAATGAAATTTTACGTTATAATTTAATTCTTTATTATTGCTGATCCAGCCAAAATAATACACTGCAAATGAATTTCTTACTTCCGGCACTTGTTATAAGTTTGCTTTTAAACACTATTTCTTTTGGTGCAAAGGCACAGTCACCTGTTGAAGTGAAAAATTATACGATCAGTGGCCATGTGAAGGACAATTCAAATGGTGAAGTGTTGCTGGGAGCCACCATATTTGCAACTGAAGCTAATTCAGGTTCGGTGACCAATTCCTATGGTTTTTATTCACTAAGCCTTCCTGCCGGATTGAACACTATCCGGTTTTCATATATTGGTTACAAACCTCAGGAGAAAGTGATCAGTTTAAAAAATAACATCACCTTGGATATTGCTCTTGAACCAGGGCAGGCAGAACTGGATGCCGTGGTGATAACAGGACACAGAACAGATGAAAATGTGCGTGCTCCTGAAATGAGTATTGTAAAACTGGATGTAAAAACCATTAACCGGATTCCGGCATTGCTGGGAGAAGTTGATATTATTAAAGCGATTCAGTTACTTCCCGGCGTTCAGGCAACCAGTGAAGGTTCAACTGGTTTCAGCGTCCGCGGAGGTAATTCCGATCAGAACCTTATTATTCTCGATGAGGCCACTGTTTATAATGCATCCCACCTCATGGGCTTTTTCTCTGTATTTAATAATGATGCCATAAAAGATGTTACGTTATATAAAGGCGATATTCCCGCTGCATATGGTGGCAGGCTTTCATCATTGCTCGATGTGAGGATGAAAGACGGGAATGCAAAGAAATTCAAGGCAACCGGCGGAATAGGTACAGTATCAAGCCGGCTGACCCTCGAAGGACCCATTATACGCGATAAAACCACTTTTGTTGCATCGGGCCGACGAACCTATGCAGATCTTTTCCTTCCATTTGCAAAGGATAAGAACATTCGCGATAACCAGCTGTACTTTTATGATTTTAACCTGAAGATTACACATATCCTGGATGAAAACAACAGGCTCTATTTTTCGGGATATGCCGGCCGTGATATCTTTAAAAATTCTTTCGCAAAAATGGGATTCGGTAACCAGACAGCTTCCTTGCGCTGGAATCACCTGTTCTCAAGCAAACTCTTTCTGAATGTGAGCCTTATTTATTCAAAGTTTGATTACAACATTGGCACTCCCGAAGGCGATGCCAGTTCCTTTTTATGGAATTCGATGATGCGCGATTATTCCGCCAGGTTTGATTTCACCTATTATCTGAATACTCATAACACGCTTCGATACGGAGCAGTCAGTACCTTTCACGAATTCTTCCCGGGAACTGCAAAAGGGCTTGGAAATGAAAGCCTGATTACTGAGTTTAAACTTCCTACCCAATATGCATTTGAGCATGGGTTTTACGGGAGTAATGAACAGAAAGTCGGTTCAAAACTTACGCTGAAGTATGGTTTGCGCCTTTCCGTTTTCCAGAATGTAGGTCCGGGGACTTACTACAGGTTCGATAACCTTTACCATCCGATTGACAGTATAGTTTATGCCAAAAGGGATTTTTTTAATACCTATTTTGGGTTGGAGCCTCGATTTTCATTCGCGTATGTGCTGGATAAAAAATCATCCCTGAAAGGGCACTTTTCTCACACTATGCAGTACCTGGCGCTTTCACAGAATTCAACAGCAGGTACTCCGCTGGATGTTTGGTTTCCTTCAACACCCAACGTGAAACCGCAGGTAGCCGACCAGGTTTCTATTGGCTATTTCAGGAACTTTATCAAAAATACCTTCGAAACTTCCGTTGAACTATACTACAAGAAAGTAAACAAAGTGATCGATTTCCGTGATCATGCGAGCCTTTTACTAAACCAGTATATTGAAGGTGAAGTGCGGGTGGGCACCGGTACATCCTATGGGGTGGAAATGCTTGTGAGGAAAAATGAGGGAAAATTAGGTGGCTGGATCAGCTATACTTATTCAAAGTCATGGAGGAAAATTCCGGAAATCAATGATGGAAAACGCTACCCTGCTCCTTACGATAAACCTCATACAGTAAATGTTGTGCTGAATTATACCCTCAGTAAAAGAATCGAAACTTCAGCAACCTGGGTTTATGCAACCGGTTTACCTGTGACTTTCCCTACCGGCAGGGCTGTTATCGGCAATGTTATCATACCGATTTATTCTGACCGGAATGCATATCGTATGCCTGACTATCATCGCCTCGATCTATCAATTTCTTTGAAAGGAAAGGAAAAAGCAGGTAAGAAATGGAATGGCGATTGGAATCTTTCGGTGTACAATGCTTACAACCGAAAGAATGCCTGGTCAATCAACTTTGAAACCGATCCGGCGGACCCTAATAAGACTTATGCTGTTAAAACCTATCTCTTCTCGGTAATACCTGCAATAACCTACAACTTCAAGTTTTAAAAATGAATACTCTGTCAATAAATTACCTGAAATTAGTCCGGCTTAAAGAAAACAAGAGCTTATCGTTCTTACTCCGGATCATTTTTTCAGGATTCATGTTGAATTCTTGTACCGAAAAGATTGATATTCCACTGGATAGTTCATACATCCGGCTGGTTGTTGAAGGCGCAATCACAACTGATACCATGCCTCATACTGTTAAAATAACAACAACGGCAAGTTATTACCTTAACGAACCGGCACCGGTTGTTCGGGGGGCCTCCGTGACGATTTCCGATGGACCCGATATTTTCCCTTTATCGGAAATCTTACCCGGAGTGTATGAAACAGATGCCAGTGTTTTTGGTTTACCCGGTCATACATATAGCCTTTCAATCAAGCTAGCCGAAGCCATTGGCGGATATACTGATTATTCAGCCAGGGCTTATCTGAACAAGGTAGCATCGCTCGATAGTGTGGGACTGAGGTATAACCCTGATTGGGGACGCAGCGGTGTTTGGGAAGTAAAATGTTATGTGTTGGAACCACCTACAATTGATTACTACCGCTTCATGATCTATAGGAACAACTATCTGGTGACAGACAGTATAAATAAATGGTTTGTTACGGATGATAAGTTTTTTAACGGAAATTATACCAATGGCGCAACCGTAGCCTATCTTAACCAGGGTAACCCCGGGGAGGGACTTCGCGTGGGAGATATTGTTACCGTTGAAGTTGATAACATAAGTAAGGATTATTTTGATTTTATTATGCAGGTACAAGCTGAGGTGCGGGGTTCAAATCCATTGTTCAGTGGTCCTCCTGCAAATGTAAAAGGGAATATCGACCATGGAGCTGTCGGCTTTTTTACAGCCTATGACCTGACAAGAAAAGGTGCGGTTACACCAAACTTTTCCGGAGGAAAGGCGTTCAAGCAACAGGGAAACATTATGGAAACAAGAAAATGATTTCATTTGGGAATTCGAGAATGAGATGATTTGGGAATAAGTCTGATTACCGGGAAAAAAACATTTTCAAATTATTTAAATTACAGTACCGAGAGGATGCACGATCTTGAACCATATTACAACTGGCGTCATTATTACATAGCTTCGGAGGATGAGCAGTCACCGTTTTATGGACGGGAGTACTCTGAGTTCGAGTATAGCTACAGCGTATATAATTACTTTATTCATCCCCAGTGGGATAATTTCGGATCAGCTACCCTGTATCTGAAGATGTTGTTTGTCAGTTATGAGGAGCATTTCTGCATCATTGAGCTGATCGGCGAATGGAACGACTGTCTCTATAATGACATTATGTACCTGTACCGAAATGTAATAGAGTTTTTACTCGGGAAAGAAATCAACAAGTTTATCCTGATCGGCGAAAATGTACTGAACTTCCATTACGATGATGATTCATATTACCAGGAGTGGTTTGACGAACTGGGTGACGGATGGATTGCCTGTGTGAACTTCCGCAAACATGTGCTATACGAAATGGAACAATCATCAATTGATTATTATCTTGCTATAGGGGGGAAGCTGAATAATTTACCCTGGCGCACTGCCGACCCTGTTAAATTATACAGGATTGTAGAATCATTGATGATGAAAAGGTTGAGCGCATAGAGTGATAATGAGATAATGAGACAAGGGGACATGGAGACAGGCAGAAGGAAGAAGGGAACAAGGGGAATGAGGATTGCGGATTGCTGATTTCGGATGACGAAAATCAGATATTTAATAGAAATTGCAGATGATTAAAAGTTTTTCAATTACGGTATATGGACGGGTACAGGGTGTCGGCTTCCGGTATCATGCAATGCGTCAGGCGGGTGAATTGAACATTAACGGGTTTATACAAAACCAGTATGATGGTACTGTTTATTTAGAAGCTGAAGGTGAGGAACAAAACCTCAATGCATTTATTGAATGGTGCCGGCATGGTCCTTCGCGGGCGCATGTAGATGAAGTGGATATTCAATCCATTGAATTAAAGAAATTCACAAGATTTGGCATAAAATGATCCCCTTGCATTAGTGGTCCCAGGTCTTATCCAGAATATATCACAGTTGAAAATTAGTGTGTTTCTGCAAAATCATCTATCAGCTTTTTAACTACTACTCTATCTATTGGTAATGTAAATTCATCAGTAGTCAGGCTGGAGATTTCGATCCAGCGAAAACGCTGGATACCTTCGATAAGTTCAGGGAAATCAATCGGCTTTTCAGCGACTTCAAGGTTTGTTGAGTCTTCTGACTGAACCAGATAGTAAATATTGATTACCTGGCTGGATACAGGCGACTTGTAGGAAGGTTGAAAGAAATCGGTAGTATAATAATGTTCAATGGAATGAATATTCATGCCGGTTTCTTCGCGCCACTCGCGTTTCAGGCAGTCAATAGTGCCTTCACCAAATTCCAGTCCGCCTCCGGGAAACTTAGTCATCAATGTACCCAGACGAAATTCGTCGGTAACCAATATTTTGCCTTTTTCAACCAGGATGCCATAAACACGGATGTTGAACATGATTGATTCTTTTTAATAAGCCGGAAGGCAGAGTATCCCCGGCTTTGAATATGTAATTGAGATAACCAGCGTTATATTAAGTCTAAAACTCTAGAAAACATTCTTTATACCAGCGGTTTTTGACTTTTACTTTTTGCAATTTGCACTTTGACTTTACATGAGTAGTTCCGGTTTACGATTTTGTTGCCCTGAGAATGTCCCTTTTCCCGGGAGGGCCGGGTAGTTTTTCGATCATAAATCCGGATGATTTCAATGCCCGCTTCACAGTTCCTTTGCAGCAGTATGTAACAATTACTCCGCCCGTAGCGAGGCAATCATACAGTTTTTCGAAAATGCCTTCTGTCCACATTTCCGGTTGCACTTCGGGTGAGAAGGCATCGAAATATACCAGGTGAAAAAGTGCGCTGCTTAATTTCAATTCCTGTATCGTCCTTTCTATCTTATTCAATGTGAAATGTGCCGTGATCTGAACAGGCAAATTCCATGCAGCAGAATGGATCTTTGCAAATAAATCCTGTACTCCGGGTTCAGCAATCCGTTCGCCATAGTTAAGCTGTGAATGAACAGTTTTATCCAGTGGAAAGGGCTCTGTTGTGACGTAGTTTATGCTAACAGATAACCTTTCTGCTTCTAGGCAGCTCAGCAAGGCATTCAGCCCGGTTCCGAAACCTACCTCCAGCAGGTTTATGTAAGGCTGTTGAAGAGCTACCTTACCCAGGCCCGCATCAATAAAGATGTGGCGCGACTCCTGGATCGCTCCGTGTGCAGAGTGGTAATGTTCATTCAACCGGGGCACAAACAAAGTGTGTGAACCATCATCGCTTGTTACCAGTTGAGTTTTGTTCATTTGATGATTTATTTTTGTGTTCTGTTGTTACTTGTTGTATAGCAGGTGAATGGCAAGCAGGGAATCCGGAAGGTTAAGCAACTCTTCCGGATTTCCCTGGGGAAAATTATAAACTGATATCTTTTTCCCTGAGCCTATGTATACCTGCTGGTTCAAGAATTCACATGCAAGATGTGCTTTAGCAATTCCATCAGCAAAAACGACCAGACTGTTATTACTATACCGAAACCAATACACACGCTGGCGTCCTGAAATAAAATAATTATCTGCATCCATTGCGGCAACCTCGCATAAACTGTCGTTTGGAACCTCTTTTATTTCAGTAAATAAGTCATCAGCTATACGATAGAGATTAATAAAACCGCTACCGTTCCGATTGCCAAAAGTCAGGACCCTGTTTTCACCGAGAGGTAACAGGCTAACAATAAATGGCACAGCGTTCTTCAGCGATTTAAGTGCACCACCCTGCCCGTAGTATATTCCCAGGGCACTTGACTTATTTTCCTTGTTACGCAGCGCCGCTGCAATGAAATTTCCAGCCATGCAGGAATTTAACGGGTAATAGGGTGTAGTTATCTCGGTGTTGAACAGAGCGTTGCCCGATTTGTCGAAACTACTGATGTAGCCTTCATAATAAGAAACATAAAGCAGTGGGTCCTGGTAACTTACCGATTCGAACCAGTGACCATGTGGATAATTCAGCGCCGGCCTTGTCCACAGCACCCGCTTTTCTTTAAGGCTCCAGGCCGTCAGGTTCGACTTCGAAACACCAGAGATATAAAACTGCTGATGCGGTGAATTTACTGCTGAACCCACATAGTCGCCTTGTTGATTGAAAAATTTCGTCCATCCGTTCGGGGAGTATGAATACGCACTCACAAGGTTAGTTGCATTCTGAGTCACTATTATCGGGTAAAGGAACTTCTTTTGCAGTTCTGTTATTGCAATCTTCACGAATACATTAGTTGTATTTACCCCGTCGAATGCCTGGAACTGCAATTCATAAGAGCCGCTTTTTAATAGAGAGTCAGTAATAGGGTAATCGGAAATCAGGCTGAAAGGATTCGAAGGCAAGTCAACAGAAATTGGGGCAAGCATTGGGCGGTTCTCGCTATCGATCAGGGTAACCTTTATTGATTTGATTTCATTGTTATCGCTGAAAATTGCCGACAGGTGAATAGTATCCTTTACAGCATAAATTGACCCGGCCATAGGTTCAAGTATAGTAATTTCCGGGGCAATATTATCCTCATCCGGTTTGCATGAAAACATGATTCCTGTTATGCAAATGGAAAACAACAAAACAAAAACAACTACTGCTGCAAGACGGTAAAAAATCATCCGATAAAATTACCGTTAATCGTTGTGAACTTTAAAAAAATTCAATAATTTTAACTCTCACTATTATATATTGATTATGCTAGAAAACATTAAAATTGAAAATATCCTTTTCCTGGATATTGAAACCGTTCCTGCAACACCTGAATATTCGGGACTAAACAGCAGGATGCTGAAATTATGGGATAAAAAATCGGAACGTATCAGGCTGAATGATACGGACACCCCGGAGATACTGTATGGCAGGGCAGGAATATATGCCGAGTTTGGGAAAATCATCTGTATTTCGGTTGGATATTTCCGTAATGGTGAATTCAGGATTAAATCCTATTCGGGAGATGATGAAACCCGGTTGCTGACTGATTTTGCAGTTATGCTTTCGGGTCATTATAATAAACCGGAGCATTTGCTTTGTGCCCACAACGGCAAGGAGTTCGATTTTCCTTTTATGACAAGGCGAATGCTTATAAATGGCATTAAAGTTCCGGCTATACTTGATATGGCAGGGAAAAAGCCATGGGAAGTGAACCATTTGGATACCATGGAGTTATGGAAATTCGGTGATTATAAAAGCTATACCTCTCTCGAACTGCTGGCGGCCATATTTGATATAGAGACTCCCAAAAATGATATTGACGGGAGTATGGTAGGAGAGGTATATTGGAAGGAACACGACCTGAAAAGGATTGTTGCCTATTGCGGAAAGGATGTACTCACCGTTGCCCAGATTTTCCGCAGGTACAGGGGCGAAGCGCTCATTCCGGCAGATTTGGTGATTATTGTTGAATGAGAATTGGAATAAGCAATAAAATATATCCATCAATTATGTCTTTGATATTCTGATTCGGAATTCCGGCTCCGGGCTTCCAATCTTTCTCCAGCTATTCATCGCGATTTAACAACTTTTAATATGCTATCAATTTCAAATTTTCTATTTTTGCCAAACTTAAAACCAGAATATGAAGAAACCGAGTTTATTTGTGATCCTGCTAACTGCAGTTCTGATCATTCCAAGTATGTCTTTTGCCCAGAAAAAAGACAAAAAAAACAAGAAGTCAAAAGAAACCGAAATAGTAAGCACCTTACCGGTATTCAAGAATAATACTGATACTATCAGCTATATTATCGGCGCTAACATTGCCCAGAGTTTCAAGACAAATGACGTGGTAGTAAACTATGACATGATGAATGTCGGGATCCAGGCCGGTACTAAAGGGGTTGATACCTTATTCACAAAAGAGCAGATACAAACCATTATGACAGCCTGGAACCAGGGTGTGATGAAAGCCAAACAGGAAAAAGAGCAACAGGAATCTGTTACGAACCGTAAAAAGGGTGCTGAATTTCTGGCCGAAAACAAGAAGAAGGAGGGGGTAATAGAACTTCCCAGCGGCCTCCAGTATAAAATAATCAAAGAAGGCCAGGGTATTTCGCCGGTGGATACCAGTATGGTTGAAGTGGACTATGTGGGAACTTTGCTCGACGGCACCGTGTTCGATTCATCCAGGGACCGCGGCCAACCCGCTGAATTTGCCCTTAACGCCGTTATTCCCGGTTGGACTGAAGGTCTGAAACTCATGAAACCAGGCGCAAAATATATGTTTTATATTCCTGCCGATCTTGCGTATGGTGATAAGAAAATGGGAACCATCCCTGCCGGCTCTACGCTTATTTTCGAAGTTGATTTGATTGTGATCGATAACAAATAAAGACTTTTACGCAAGTTCCTGATTGAAAAGCCCGGAGAAACCCGGGTTTTTTTATACCCTACAAGGGTTATTCCGCGAACTGTTGCGGATCAATGCCGCTGTCGGTTTAGATAAAAACACAGCAAGTCACCGGATTCAGTCTTCTTGCTGTATTTTAGATTTGTATCCTGAACAAAGTTATTCCTCTTCAGCAGCGTAATTGATTTTTCATTGTCGGCATGAGCGAAAGCTGCAATACCATCCAGGTTTAACCTTTCAAATCCATATGCCAGGATCACTGAAAAGGCTTCCTGCATAATCCCTTTTCCATGGTAATCAGGATGCAATTCAAACCCGATTTCGGCGCTGTTATTTTCTTTGGAAATATTGAAGAGACAGATTGTCCCTATAAGTTTTTTCTCATTTTTTAGCGTAATTGCCCAATAAATCCATTCATCTGATGCAATTCCTTTTTCGATTTTCCTGATAAAATTCCTGGCTTCTTCAATGCTTGTTGATTTCAACCTGTCAAGGTACCTGTTAACTAAATCGTCGGAACGCAGAAATAATATTTCATCTGCATCTCCGATTACTAAAGGCCGCAATACCAGCCGCTCCGAAGTTAACCGCGGAAAAGGCTTGAAACTCATGTTTTTCATTTGGATTGAATCAGGAACAAATTTTTCTAATTGATCATCTTCAGTAAGTTGAAGGTAAATATAGGAAAAGAAATTCTGCACTGAATGTTAATTAAAGTGATGATTGAAATCTTTTATTGAAGTATCTTGTTAAAGTAAAGAAGATATACAAATCATGATCAGTAAGTTAATTTTCTGCAAAAGAAGATGAATATTAACCCTAAAGATCATACCAAAAAAGGATGGTTGATGCTGACAATATGAATGAATTCATGTTGAAATTTTATATCGTGATACCTATCTTTGCAAAAATCGATAACTATGACCGACGAGAAAAAAGAAAAATGGACCAATTACCTGGCAATTACCACGGTGGTGATAGCTGTTTGTGCCACCCTGTCCACTTTTAAGGGAAGCGGATACAGTAACAAATCACTCATGAGCCAGACCAAGGCATCAGATCAATGGGCTTTTTTTCAGGCAAAAAGCATCAAAGGGTATATTTTCGGGATGCAAAAAAGCAATCTTGAAATGCAGCGCGATATGACTGCCAAATCAGCTACTTCGAAAGATGTAATATCAGTCTTCAATGAAAGGATAGCCGGTTACAACAAGAAGATCGAACAATATGAAACTGAAAAGGCAAAAATATCGGCAGATGCAAAAGGATATGAAGCCGAAAGGGATAATTGTAAACTGCACTCTACGGCCTTTGGTATTGCCGTTATTTTCCTGCAGATATCCATACTTCTCTCATCCATTGCAGCATTAACAAAGAAGAAATATGTCTGGTATTTAAGCCTGGTGGTGGGTATTATGGGCATCTTCTACTTTTTCAACGGATTCTTCCTGTTCTTGTGAGATCACATTTAAGAAAGGTCAGTGGAACTCAATAATTTCAAGTGTATTTTCAATTCTGATTTTGAAACAGACAGATTTACAGGCCTTGCTCATTTGTAGGCGAAGATTATTATTCATTTAGAAACAAATCAAAATTGTTTCATGCATTATTAATCCGACTACGTTGCTTGAAAAGGAGGGAAATTAACATCTGAAACTGCTATGATTAAGAAAAGATATGTTAAATACCGTTAAGACTGGCAACATATTGATGGTTGTACTTGTTTTACAAATGTAAAAATTATAGTATCTTTAATAGCAGGTTGATGAAAACTTCTGTTTGGAGTTATTTCCCGAATGACTTAGGTTAGCAGGTGTTTTTCTGTATGATTGCTTACCGGCACAGATTAAAGTTGACGTAAACTGAAAAGTGCGTATGAGCGGTTCAACTTTAAAGAAAACATGGTAATTGGTATGAAGATGAATAACTGGCATCTTTCTGTACTCAATCAGATTACACCAGATGAATACCACCACTGATGATATATCCTTCCCAAGCGAAAATGACTAGAACAGCAGAAAATATTAATTAGTCTATTCATAGCGTAGTCCATCCAACCTTCAAAAGTCGAATAATTACCACATGAAAACTTTTTTTGTAACAAACAGAAAATTTCTACTACTCGGTTTTATTGCACTGTGGGGAGGTATTTTTGCTTTTGGATGTAAGAAGGATCCTGAAACAACCATACCTTCTCTGACTGACAACAAGGCAGAAACTAAAACTGTTGCGCTTACTTTTGATGACGGTCCTGATTCGTTGTATACACCCATGATTCTCGACATTTTAGCGGAGAAGGGTGTTAAAGCCACTTTCTTTGAAATCGGAGAGCGAATCCAGAAGTTTCCGGGTATTACTAAAAGGGCTTTTTCTGAAGGTCATCTAATTGGGAATCATACCTTTGAACACATATGGTTACCCGGAAGGGCTCCTATGAAAGTGATAAAAGATATTGATAAGACTCAGCAGCTCATCGACAGTATCTGTGGCTCACCGGAAAAACTTTTCAGGCCGCCCTGGGGTGCGATCTCACAGGTTCAGAAAGACAGTGTGACTCAACATGGGTATGTAATTGTCTTATGGGATGTTGACATTCGTAAAAATGATCACAATACCGCTGATAATAAAGTTTATGATGTCCCCTCTATAGTATCGGCCATCGTTGATAATGTTTTACCCGGCAATATTATATTACTTCATGATTCAAATTTTGGCAATACAGAGGACAGGATGTTTATTGTGAGGGCTTTGCCTTTAATTATTGATAAATTAAGAGAAGCCGGATATACATTTGTTACGGTGGATAAATTAGAAAACAAAAACCCTAAAATATTTTTTAAACAATCATGAAATGCCTGTGAACCTATTTATAAAGGAATATGTTTTATTCAGGAGTTTTTACCTCAAATAATCTCGATCAGTATATACTGTATCTTTAGCTTTAACATGGATTTATTTCCCGGGAGTTTTCAGATATCACTTCCCTGAATTATACTTGTACAATTAATGCCTTGCCCTTCTGATATTCTCCAAAGGTGTAATTAGTCCTGTATATAGTCATAAAATTATGTAATCAACATCCTGAAGGCAATGATAAAAGGAGGTAAAAGAAACGACCTTCCAGCCGCAAATTACTGCCGAATTATCCTGTTTTAAGCATTGAAGCCCACAGTTAGATGGACCCAAATGGGACAGCATTCTGAATCTACTTCTTCAACTCAGCAAAATTATCAAATTGATAAAACTATAGTAAAGGATTTAGCTTTCTTGATTCTTCACATGCCCTTACTTTTCTTTTTCAACAAGCTGGTAATGCAGTTGAGTTAATCCGCTATTAAAGTGTTTTGAATCAATAAGATTCAGTTTGTGTTCAGGAGACCCATCCCGGTATAACCTGATTCCCTCACCCAGGATAACAGGAATTATAGAGATAGAAAACTCTTCAATTAGTTGTTCTTTCAAAAGTTCATGAACGATTTCCGCTCCGCCGTCGATGGAGAAATTCTTTCCTTTCTCAGCTTTAAGCCGGACCACTGATTCCTTCAGGCTTCCGGAATAGAATTTAATATTCCCTTCAGCAACCCGTGCCGTTCGGGTAATAATATAGGTGCATAAGTCAGCGTGCGGGAATTTGGGAACCCGGGTCATAACCCAGTCGTAGGTTTTCCGGCCCATAATCACTGTGTCAACTGTCTTCATGAAGTCGGAGTACCCGTAATCTTCTCCTTCGTGCTCAACCATAGCTAGAAAAGACAGGTCGTCGTTTGGTTTTGCAATATAACCATCGAGACTTGCGGCAATATAAAGAACTACCCGCCGCGGGTGAGTTATTAATTCCATAGCCCGGAACCGGTTAACGACCGGAAGTTATTATATTTCTGATCCCTTCAAGATACAAAACCTTGTTGAATGTAAATGCCTTATCGAATTTTGAAGAATCGAAAAGGTAATCATACTCGTATTGATAAAGCATTTCAACGCTTTCACCCACAATAGGGTTGAACAATCCTGTCATCCGGATCATCCATTTCGGAAGTACCATGATTTTTGCTGCTCTCCCTGTTTCCTTTACAGCAAGATTCACAATTTCATTCCCAGTCAGTACATTATGATCAGTAGGTAGGTGCCAGGTCTGGTTCCATGCAGAGTTAGTATTCCCCAGCAGGGCGGTTGCCTTGCCCGCGTCAGGCGTGTAGGTAAAAGAGTGTTTCAGGTTTTTACTCATCATGAGTTGTGCGCTTTTACCTTTTGCCAGGTTATCGAACACCATCACATTAAGGAAGCTGTTCGATGTATTTGGTCCATAGAAATCGGCTGAACGGGCGATAAGTGCAGTAAGATTACCTTTGTTTACTTCATCCAGTATCATTTGTGCAATCAGGGCTCTCACTTCTCCTTTCCTGCTGCATGGATTGAAAGGTGTTTGTTCGGTCATCCAGCCTTCAACCTTACCGTACATATAGACATTGTCAAAAAACACCAGCTTGGCCCCATAGCTTTTGCAGGCATCAATTACATTTTGCATGAGGGTTGGCCACTGTACCCGCCAAATGTTAATATCGTATTGCAGCCCCGCAGTGAGGTAAACTACTTCTGAACCTTTTACAGCATTCATCACCTGCTCACTGACCATAAGATCAGCCGGAAATAATTCTTCCCTGCCGGTAACGCTCCTGGGTGTGCGGCTTACCAGTCGAACGTTGTCAGTATATTTTTGTAATTCAGATGCAAGATTGATGGCTATTACACCGCCTGATCCGAGAATTGTTTGCATAGTTATCTGTTTTTTTGACAAAAGTATAAGTTGAAGATGCGGAGTGAAAGCAGAAAAAGGTTAATGCCGTAATAATCAGGATTAATAACAGTTTTTTGCCGGTAAAGTTTTATGATACTGATGAATTGCTGCCCTCGTTCACTGGCTCCTGCAATAAGTGTAAGATATTATTTTAAAATCGAAAGCCCGACCTTTTCAGGCTGAGCTCTCAGTTTGATGAGTTCCGGCTTTACTCCGCCATGCTTATCCTGAAGGTCCAGGCATACTGGCAGGGAGGCGCTTTCTGAAGTTTTGCCGGAATAGTTATGATTGTTTCACCATTTACAGTTTTCCATTTCAGTTTTCCTTCGGTGCCAAGTAGGGTAATGGTGGCCTTCGGAGCAGGTTTTATAGCTTTTATAGTAACAGTTGCCGGCAGGGTAACCTCTTTTTCTCCGGCAAGGTAAATGGCATTAACCCTTCCATCCTTGTTCCGGGTAAAGCAGATATTGCTTTCCTTATAAGGGGCCAATGGGCGGGTTGAATAGATGGCATCGCCGTTCACTTTCATCCACTCGCCGATTTCCTTCATCCGCTCATAGGCTGCATCGTGGTAATCGCCCAGTGGGCTTGGTCCTGCATTGAGGAGATAGTTTCCTCCCTTGGCAACAATATCCACCAGGTTGTGAATGATAGTGAAGGCTGATTTGTAAGTATCACCCGGTTCATAGCTCCAGGAACCGGCCATGGTCATGCAGGTTTCCCAGGGATATGCGAGGGGTTTGGCTGGGATCTGCTGTTCGGGTGTGCGGTAATTCTCAAATTCGGTACCTTCGGCACGGTCGACTACAATGAGGCCCGGTTGGTTGCGACGTCCCATAGCAGCTATTTTTGCCATATCAATGTCCTGGTCAATTACTTTTGAATAATTCTCTGATTTAGGATCAAGAATGTTTTTCGGGCAAACCCAGCCCCCATCGAGCCAGAGAATATCAATTTTACCGTAGCCGGTAAGGATTTCTTCAATCTGACGGTAAGTAAAGTCTTTGAATGAATTCCAGCGGTCAGGATACTTGGCCGGATCGTAGTTTACATTGCGGTCCTTGGGCGGGAAATACGACCACCAGTAATCGGGACAGTGCCAGTCGGGCTTGCTGAAATAGGCTCCGATCTTGAAGCCTTCCTTCCGAAAAGCACCGGTTATTTCTTTGGCAGCATTTGCCCGAGGGTTGGTATGGAAGGGTGTTTTTTCGGAAGTTATCTTGTAGTCGGTTTGTTTCGTGTCGAACATGCAAAAACCGTCGTGATGTTTAAAAGTGAAAACTACATACCTGAAACCGGCATTTTTGGCAGCTTTGGCCCATTTATCAGGATTAAAATTTACCGGGTTAAAAGTAGTCTGCAGGTTTTCATAAGCCTTTTTGTATTCAAAATAGTCCTTTGAAAAGGTACCACTACGCTGAGTCCAACCTTCATCCTCGGGACAGATACTCCACGATTCCACCACACCCCACTGGCTGTATGTGCCCCAATGCATGAAAAGGCCGAATTTCAAATCCTTCCATTCTTCAAGATTCGCCTGTACCAGCGGATCGACAGGCCGGATATAAGGCTTTTCATGCTCCTGGGCCAGGCTGTGAAATGCAAATCCAAACAGGATTGCGAATAAAAACGTAAGTTTTTTCATTGGGATCTGATTTGAAAACAGAATAGGACGATTGTTGGTTACTTGTTTTTGTAGCGGCTCATTTCTGTAATTTGTTCAGATGTAAGGCGCATAGCAGTGTCGTTGCTTTGTAAGATGATACCGCAAGCCAGTTCAAAGAACAAAGCTTTCCGGATTACATCATCAAATGAATTTCCAACAACAACCTGCCCGTGATTGCGAAGTACGACCAGGTCATGCGTTTTTATGGTTTCGGTTACTTTTTTTCCAATTTCAGGTGTTCCGGGGCAGAGGTATGGAAGGATGGCAACAGGTCCGATATATAACGGAACTTCTATAATTACATTGAAATTTGACGGAGGTTCAGGAAGGCAGGCGATGGTGGTTGCATATCGAGATTGAAAATGCAGGATTACATTCACCTCTTTTCGTTCCCGTAAAATTCCGAAATGAAAACTGCTTTCAGTTGACGGACTGACGCTGTTCAACAGCATACCATCGGTTAACCGGTTGATACTTATTTGATCGGTGGTCAGGTCCGGAAGCCAAGAACCGGACTGTGAGATAAGTATCATATCGTTATCAATCCGCCAGGATAAATTGCCGCTGCTGCATAGCATCAACTCATGGAAACCCATTCTTCGGGCCGCTTCCATAAATGTTCTGAGCTGGTTGTCGGTTACTATAGGCATAATGGGATGGAATGTGGTATTAAAGGACAAGATTAGAAAAAAAGGAGATTATACGTGTTTGTTGAAAAATAAATTATTGCAAAAGCAGATATTTCTGGTGTTTTTCATTAGAACTTAACCCAATCAGCTCATTATTTGAGTGAAAAATATCGAACGGCTTTCTATTTCATTTATCATGATTACGGGAGTATATGTATAGTTCTCACAGAGTTACGCAGTGTTTCCAACATAGTTTTACACCGAGTTTTACACATAGTTTCACAGAGTTTCCTAGAGTTTCCTAGAGTTTCCCGCAGCGTTACGCAGATTTTCCCGCAGCGTTCCGAAGAGGTTTCCGCAAGTTACGCAGCCCTTTATGCTATCACAAGTAATGTTATGTATTCAAAATTCCACCCTCGCCACTTGCCCCTCGCCCTTCGTTCCTCGCCCTTACTTCAACCTGTTCACCTCCTTAGCCAACTGCTCTCCGACACCAATTTTGTATCCTTCCGAAAAATAGACGAGGTTTCCTTTTGTATCAGTGATTATGATTACGGGCAGGTTTTTGAGCAGGTCATGCCCCTTCAGTTTGCTGATTTCACTTATGAATTTGTCTCCTGTATCGAAGGCATAGAATTTTTGTGAAGGCAGGTTTTTGAAATTATCAGGATTGAATGAGCTGCTCAGTTTCTCTTTTTGAAGAAGGAATACCAGCCCGCCATTCCATTTTTCGAGAATGGATTTTACTGCCGGAATATCAGCCATCACGTGTTTCGAAGGTTCTTTATCCGGATCAATCCATACGAATACAGCCCCTTTTGGCGAAGAAGCTTTCAGTGCAGTTATGCTTTCCTTACCGGCATATTTGTCAAAACCATAAGCCTTTAAGTCAACCGTTCCCCAGGGTTTGCTTTTTGTAAAAGATTCGCGCACATTCACTATTACATCCACAGTCTGACCGGCCGGGACTTCAAAGAAGGTCAGGGACGAGAGCACAGAGCCGTCCGGTTGCCTGTTTCCTGTAACCAGGTAATATTTCCCGGCTTCCACTTCTGTTTTTGCAGCAAAAGCTGACAGGCTTGTCCCGTATTCAAAATCGAGGGAACGGTAAACCCCGTCGCGAAAGCGCGCAATGGTGAAATTCAAAGCATATTTCGGATCAATGCCCGGATTGCCGTTGATGAAATGAACAGTTCCCATTTCAGTGATATTCTCTTTTACCGGAGAGAAAGCAATGTTTTGCCAGCTCCCGTTTTGCCAGTACTGAGGCAGGTATGTGGCCGGGTTGATCCTTGCCGGGATAGCGAAACAGCGGCACAGAGCCACAAAAAAGATGTCGCGCGAACGGGCATCAGCATGGCGCAGTTCAAAAACACCCCTGGGTGAAAGAGGCGAACGTGAATGAAGGTTGGCCGTTTCATCCAGTACGATATTCTCCCTAATCCATGAAATCAATACATTTATGTCTTTCCGGGCGGAATGCACAAATTCAGTACTGTATTGTTGTTGCAGGAATCCGCGCCAGGGCAGCATCATTTCATTCGAAATACGGCCCGAAAGCACATTGGCGGCAAAAAGAACCGTGTCATTCAACTGATCTGCATCTGCGAAAGCAAAGGCATTGCCCAGGTGATCCGTAAGTGTTTCTGCATTGGTATCACGAAGATCCTTTTCGCTAACCGAACCAAGCATGCGCATGGCCCAGGTCCGTTGCAAAGGATCAACGGATTCAAGAAAACTTTTAATCTCTGTCCAGTTCCCATAGCTTCCGGTTATATATAAAACCATCTTTACAGGATCAAGGTTAAGTTTATTTGCAAAAGATACAGCCCATGCCGAGTCTTTGAAAGTATCCATATAAGCTGTCCGGATTGAATCTTCCTGTTTGAGCCTCATCGCATTCCTGGCTGCAGCTTCAGGGCTGACATTCTTATCGGGAGGCGTTTTTTCAACAGGCGGAATCAGGTCAAAGTTTTCGGTCAGGGAAGCCGGGTGGTTACTGCTTAACTGAAGCGTGAGCGTATCCGTTTTTTCAATAGTGATTTTATGATAATCCCAGGCACCGTCTTTTGTGGCCCAGATCAGTAAATCGCCCAACCCTGTCCTGATCGAGCTTAACCCGTTAGCGTCCGTTTTTTCCTTTGCTATCGGGTAAAATTCAGCATAGTTGTACAACTGGAATTCAACGGTTGCATCCTTAACTGGATTCCCTTGTTCATTCAATACTTTGATGGTAATCGTTTTGGTTTCGGCATAATTCCCGATGAGGTTCAGTTCCGCAAAATGATCCTGCCGGTCGATCACGGATTCATTGCCCTTAAACCAGCCATAGGCGCGGGTATGTACCAGCATGGCACGCAGCACAGGTGCCGCAAACCAGCCCATGTTAAGTTCAGGATCAGGCTCACAGGCCCCGAGGAAATACCATTTCCCGTCTACCCATACTTCAACCCAGGCATGGTTGTCATCACAATGAGCCCAGCGGGGAGTATAGACCTGCCTTGCGGGTATACCCATGGTACGCATGGATGCGACCGTAAAGGTTGATTCTTCGCCACAGCGCCCGAAAGATGTTTTTACCGAAGCCAGGGGAGAACTGGTCCGCTCGTCAGAACCGCGGTAAGTAACCTTCTGATGGCACCAATGGTTGATTTCCAATGCGGCATCATGCATATTGAGGCCTTTGATCCGGGTTTTCAGTTCATCATACATCTGCTCCCTGAAAAGGTCGAGATTTTCATTATTCACACGGATTGGCAATACAAAATGCAGAAAAACATCTTCGGGGATTTTGTCGCCCCAGGGCATTTCATTCCTGGCTTGTATGGTAACATGAACCTGGTCGGCAAAATAATTACCGGTATAATCTGCCAGGTCGCTTAATGGCATATTCGCATAAAGGTATTCAAGCGCCTGCCGTTCGTCGGGTTTCATCGGGCGGTTGAATACATCGAACAACTGATGGGAGCGGCCGGCAGCCAGTTCTTTCTGTTTCAGCAGCGAAGAACTCATGTTTTCAAGAGTGGCCTTATCTTTTATCAGCTGGGCATGTGCAACACCTGAAAGCATTAAAAGAACTGTGACCAGGAGAAAGTTCCTTTTAAAGTACATGGTTTTTAATTTCTAATACCGTATTGAAGTTGATTATAACTTGTTTTCAGTTTCGTATAATATTTTGCTAAAAGTTTTTACATGAAGAGGACTGTCGATGTTTAGTGATTTGGCTAAAATCCTAGTTAATTTCGTCATTTACACATTTCAGCAGGTGAAAAATAACATCTAACATTAAACATAAAACGCAAAATGAATAAGGTCGATGAGATGAGGTCCTTTTTCATTTTTCATTAAGTGTTTTTCATTTTTCATTTCATTTCAGGCTCAGGTTTTCAAGGAATACTCAAATTTAAACGGGACGGCACCTGATACCGTCCCGTAATATAAATAAAACCTGTTAGCTCCTGTTACTCAATCGTAATCTCATCGCTGAAAATCCAGGCTGCATTCGGACTTCCTTTGTGCCAGGCGGGGCAGGTGCCCATATTCGTGCCTACCACTTTTACATATTTTGCCTGGACAGGGGAAATAGTTAACTGGAAGGTTTTCAGAACAGTCCCGTTTTTATCCTGAGGGATGTCGTTCTTCACGATGCCGATTGATTTGTAACTGGTCCCGTCAGTCGAAACAAAGAACTCTACCTGTGTAGGCATGAAAATCCAGGCATTCTGGTCCTGCAAGAAACCGGCTGAAAAAGAAGCCACCGGTTTTTGAGAACGCAGATCGATGATGGCTTCCAGGTTTACTTTTTCGAAACCAAGCCAGCCACCGACCCTGTAGTCTTCGTTACCACGAAGGCCATCGACCAGCGTCATGGAGCCATTACCCGAATATTGCCTGGCAGGCGGGTAGGTCAGGCTAATATCCTTATCATTCTTGATCTTGATGAACTCGGCCGAAATCCATGGACTTGCAGTTTTCTTCACCTGGGCATAAAAACGCACTTTTCCTGTTTCATTCAGCTGGACAGAACCTGTGTAGGGTATTGTACTTCCTGATTTTGAAGCACCGGCTGCCATAATATAAAGTGTTGAGCCTTCAGGACCAGAAATGCTGACCTGTTTGGTATCCGAAAACGCCTTCACCGGATCATTCAGGTAGGGCGCGGATACAATCAGGTTATCGGTGATGGAGGTCACCGGCTCTTTTTTCTTCCCTGTTCCCCAATCCTTGTTTGGCTGACTGCCCATTTCGAAGCTGATCCCTCCGCCTTTCATGATTTCACTGTGTTTCAGAAAGGAAGCGCCATATTTCTTGCCGTTCAGCCTGGCTGACTGGATGTAAAAATTATCCTTGTTCAGATTGGAGGCGCTGATCACGAATTTCTTTCCGTTTTCAAGATTAATAGTCACCTTTTCGAACCAGGGAGTACCGATCACATAAAAATCGCTGCCGGGGTTTACGTCGTAAATTCCCATGGCGCTCAACACAGCCCAGGCCGACATCTGACCACAATCCTCGTTGCCGATAAGACCATCGGGCTGGTCGTGGTAGAAATCGTTCATGATGCGGTGCACCAGTTCCTGCGTTTTCCAGGGTTGCCCGGCAAAAGGATAGAGATAGGCAATGTGGTGGCTTGGTTCATTTCCATGGGCATACTGGCCGATCATCCCTGTTATGTCGCTCTGTTCGCGGCCGGTGGTTTTGGTAGTAGCGTTGAACAGTTCATCCAGTTTTTTTGCAAAATTCTCCTTGCTTCCGTGCAGAGCGATCAGTCCGGTTATATCCTGGGTAGCCGTGAAACTGTATTGCCACGAATTGGCCTCGGTATAATTAAAGTTCACTTCTGTAGGATCGAAGGGGGAGAACCAGCCACCGTTGATGCGGGCGCGCATATTCCCTGTTGAGGGATCGAAGAGGTTTTTATAATTTTGCCCGCGACGAATGAAGAAATTGTAATCATCTTTATGTTGAAGAAATTCTTCAATTATATTT
>JANXXZ010000551.1 GCA_025350385.1 Bacteroidales bacterium | reverse complement strand
CCACCAGGTTTTTGTAAACCTCCTGATGAATGCCATCTTTGAGATTTCACGGCTCCCGGATATCGATCGAAGAGAAATTAAAATAAAGACTTCAAGGATTGAAAAGGAGTCAAATTCTTTTGCAGTACTCGAGTTTTTCAATTCCGGTTCGCACATTGATGAAGCTCATTTCGAGCATATTTTCGACCCCTTTTATACTACCAAACAACCTGGCGAAGGAACCGGGCTTGGACTTTCAATTTCATTTTCCCTGATAAAAGAGCACAATGGTACCATCAGGGCGCAAAACCTTGCTGATGGGGTGGTATTTGTTATTGAGCTGCCTATTTAAGTTGAATGAAATGCGAATTTCGGATTTTGGATTGCAAATTAAAATGAAAGAAAGTTTTCCCCTTGTCACAGCTGTGGCCGACATAGATTACACGGAGAGGTTTATCTAGAATATCACTATTTTCTTATTCAGTTTACTTCCATCCTTAAGAGATAATTTAAGTAAATAAACTCCTGGAATGGATTGCCCAAAGGAGATAGTAATTGTACTTCCATTCTCTCTTACTGAATAATTATTGAATTTTGAACCATCTATCCGATAGAGCGCAAACTGCTTGACTCCTGAAATCTCTGCTAATTCTATATTTATTACATCATGCGCAGGATTTGGATAGAGCCTGAACAAAGATTCATTCGCATTGATTCCAGTGGGAGTAAGCCATTCATTTTTTAATTGCGCAATTTGACTTACCGGAATTTCCTTGTCCCAGATTTTTACTTCGTCTATGCTTCCCAGCAGACCATATTGTGTTTCTATATTGTCCATTCGGCCCAGTGTGACAGGTTTAGTCGAAGGCTGAAGTACGCCGCTAAACGCTTTGAAGGCATCAATGGCGCCATCAATATATAACTCCATGGAGTAACCTGTATATAGCGCAGTAACATGATAATAGTAGTTTAACACAATGGGCGCTGAACCATCAAGATCGGTCACCCCATTATCTGTTTTGACAGTCCATCGAAAAAAACCAGTAGGGGTTATGGAGAGTTTGTATCGTTCCTGCCACGAACCATGCGAAATAATAAATCGTTCCGTACCCAATGTTTCACATTTCACCCAGAAACTAAGACTTACAGCCTGACTAAAATTTAAGGCCGGATCATTTGCAGCGTAGATTATATTTTGTCCGCTGGTAAATCTATATGCAAGTGACGGTACTCCCCTTGCATCTTCAGTCTTTGTTACTCCAGATACGGTGGCATTAAAGTTATTCGAAATGGCATTCAGATTATCTGTATCGAAAGGATACCAGATTAATGGAGCTCGAAATAACAAGCCTGTGTCTTTAACCAGAAGTCCGGTTGAAAATGTAGTGGAAAGGGAATCCTGATTTGAAACCTTAACTGTTATGGTTGCGATGCCCTGAGTATCGGGCGCCTGCCAGTTTACATTGCTTCCTGAAGTTTCGATTAAACTGCCGGCAGAACTGCTCCAGCTATATTTTAATGTATCTCCGGCCGCAGGTTTTACGATTGCTGTAAAACTATTAATTCCGGACTTTGGTGTGTATAGAAGGGAAGGATTAATGCTTAGTATAACCGGAGGAGCCGGAATATGATTGAGCACTTTTACTCGTATTGTATCTTCAGCAATCCGGCTATTATCGCTGATCCTGCATCTAATAATTTGTTGGACAGGATATGATGGTGCTGTTAATTTTAGCTGTTTGCTATTCTGACCTGGTAGTAAAGTATCATTAATAAACCATTCAAATTTTATAGAATCACCAGGTATTACATTTCCCGGCTCACAAAACAGAGAATAACTTGAATCTTTCAAAACAGGATTGTGATCGCTTGCGAGTGATTTAATTCTTAGGTCTGCAGTGTATTTATAGTTGTAGTGGTAGTCGAGTACTTCGTTGCCAGCACATAATCTTCCATTGAAGAATGCAACCGGAAGTATTCCCGCAGGAAACAATCTTATTAGTCTCACCTCACCTGCGGGGATAGTGAGTTGCATGGAAACAGAATCCCTTAATGTAATATTTTCTGTAATTGCTTCATACACGCCAAAAGTTCCGGGCGGTAGGGCAACAATAATTTGTTTACTGCTAAGAGTAGGATTAAAATATATGTATGAAGGGAGTGTATTATCCCCATAGAAATCTGTTTTATTGAGATTAATCTGGAGGACTTCAGGAACGTTTGTTTTGCTTACAACTGCAGCAAGGTATCCCACGCTGGAACCGCTGTATAAGGCCAAATTTGTGGATGCCCAGCCTCCTTCAATTGCATCTCCGGTAGCAAAAGGAACAAGGCCGTTTTTCGTTTGTTTCATTGATTCATAAGGTATGCAGGCTTGTGGATCGTTAGTTACTGCCCATCCGTTCGAATCCTGGTGGTAAGGAAGAAGGGCATTCCAGTAAAATAAGCGGCTCGCATTCGTCACATTTAATATCCATTTGGAAATAGCTCGTGCGTAACGTTTGTCATATTTTGCAAGAGGTGCGAGGGCTGCTGCCTGCTGAAATCCATTCATTATAAATGCATAATCATTGCCAGCATCGCCAGCTTCACCTATGATTCCTGAAACATCATAGCCTCCCCAGTTTCCAATAATTACTCCCCAGCCCCTGAGAGGGTTATTGTGATCGAAACACCAGTCAAGTAATTTCTGAAGAGGATAATTCGTTCCTTCTACTGCGTTCATGCGGGCTGCAGCAAGGGTTCCATAAGGAAGCTGAATTTCATACGAAGGATCGGATGGGAAATTTGTAAGGAAATCCATTGCAAGTTGTGCACCTTCAAAATATTTTTTGTTTCCTGTTTTTAGATATGCGTTATAAAGAAGCCAGGAAATGCTTCCTGCAGATTCGGGTTCTGGAACGCTTACGTTTAAAGGGATTCCTGTACTTAGGTTAAATGCGCGATAATTCATGTTTGGAGAAGTCCAGGGAGTTGTATTGCCACCTAGTTTATTTACACAGGAAAGCCATTGATCAGCTACAGACTTGAATTGAAACTGAATCTTAGAACTTGTGTCAGGGTATAAAGAATTTAACTGGTAGAAATACACATTTGGCATTATATCGTACCACCAGTCA
>JANXXZ010000406.1 GCA_025350385.1 Bacteroidales bacterium | reverse complement strand
TTTTTGCTGTTTCGTCGTGTGTGTAGCCTTCCACCTCGGTAAGCAGGAAGACGGTGCGGTATCCGTCGGGCAGCGAAAGAATCACTTTCTCAAGGTATTCGCTGCTCAGTGTATCAGGGATCAGTATGACACCCTCACTCCTCACCTCATCAATATCAGAGAATTCAAGCCTCCTGTTTTTATATAATTGCCTGAGGGATGTGCGTATCACTATGGTTTTGATCCATGATCCCAGCGTTGATTCAAACCTGTATTGTTTGATGTCGCGAAATACCTGGATGAAAGAATCCTGTAATATATCCTGGGCATCGTCGCGGTTATTCATTATTCGGTAAGCGGTTGAAAGCATAGCGTCACAATAACGGTAATACAGGTCGCGTTGGGCAATGCGGTCATTCCGGATGCATCGGTCAACGAGCTCCCGTTCGTATTCCGGTTTATTACCGGTCATCAACCTGATTGTTTCCCTCAAAGGTTCTAATCTTAACTGTTTATCATAAACAAAGATAACGTTAAGTCACAAGTAAAAGTATCAGCTCTTCAGTTTGATTTCCGGGTTTTTTGGTTGAGATTGCTTTAAGGGGTAATCCCTGGATTAAAAGGTTGTATTGGGGCTGGTTTATTTGGTGTTATTTGATAAAGGACGGGGGACGGGAGACGGGAGACGAGGGGCGGGGAGTAAGGAGTATGGAGTAAGGTGTTAGTGCAGGGATTGGATTTTGGGATCCAGGTCAGAATTTTCCGATTGAGACTTTTAGCCCGGGCTCAATCCAGTAAAGGATTCACTACAGCGCCGATAAAAAGGATTGTACCGGTGGTTTTCTCATGGATAAAAAACACGAAGGGACGGTCAACAGTAAAATAGTGGGGTTGGGGATCATTCCCGGCCGATGTCTCACTGATTTCCACGGAAGTAACCGCGGCAGCTTCACTTCCGGCCTCATTAGTCTCAATATAGGTTTTGTGCCTGACATCCGAAATATAGAGTCCCCCCTCAGGGTTAATTCTGGTAAAATCAGCAGCGGAAGGATTAAAAGCAACAGTCATCCCCATGTCTGCGAGAATCGGGATCATTTTCTTTTCATCATACTTGAATTTGAATTTCGGTAACTGTATCTGGATGTCGGACTTCACAAATTTGCTGTACCACAGATTCCAGTTTGCCTGCGAAAGCCGGCCGATCAAATCATTCACATTGCTTTGCCTCGAAGGTAAAAGAACAACCATATTGTAATTGCCCTGATTATAAGGTAATTCAACGGCTTCAAAACCGTCTCCTTCATAATATTGCAAATCAGAGTGCTGCACCATACTTTCAACATCGGGGGCCGTACCATCTGCAAGACGGAATGGCCTTGATTTGGTATTATTTTGGTCAAAAGCATGCTTCCATTGCCCTTTGAAATACACTGCATTTATAAGGTACATCACAACATCCCCGCTTATTTCATCCAGAACTTTCGGAATGAGCTGGTTGGTATTATCCGAAACCCAATTGTTGATGGTAACTAATGCCTGCGGGTCAGCGAAATTGAGGGGAGTAACCGAAGATTGAAAGTAAGTCTGGTTGGTTTTAATAAACAAAGGCTCCACTGAAAAACCATCGCGGTACCAGATTGAATTTGCAATGGACAACTTTACCTCGGGATCGAGGGATTTGAATGTCTCAAGGATGTATTTATATGATTCATTGATCTCTTCATCGGTAAGCCCGGCCAAACCCAGGGTTTGAGTCATGGCTTCGAGGGTGCCTCCAGCAGCACCGTTGCGGGTCATGCCAAGTGCCATGCTTACACTCAAAGGCGATATCATCAGGTTACCCTGGTTACTGGATGCTTCATTCACTTTCCTGAAGAAATCAAAACCGAAAGAATTGCTCTTATCGACTACTTGCTGTTGTTTTTCAGTAAGTTGCACCTGCTTTGTTTCAGGGGCTGTTGCGCTCTCCTTTTTGCAGGAAATGCCTGCCAGGCAAATACAAAGAATTGAAAGGATTATACAGGTTTTCATAATTAAGGGAGTTTTATGAATTAAATAGTTCGTTAATAAATTTCAATATTTTACTAATCAGTAAGTTACAAAATCAAGACTTCGCGTCATAAAGTGTTGACATTCAGCGCTATAAAATTTCAATTCTTAGCAGTAAAAAAAATATCTTCCTAATGTGAATTGAAACAAAGGTATATAAGGTATTGAAAAGGTTGTATGCTAAAAATGCCCGGCTTACTGTACCGGGCAAATTGCATAGAAATAAAGCTGTATCCTAGAAAAGGCTGTAAGTTAGAGCGCTGTTTACTGAACCGTTGAAGCTATGGTTTTTCAGGTATTGATCTGAATTTACTGTGTAAGAATTTGACCAGGAGTTGGACTTATCATATAAATAGTCACAGTTAATATTGATTTGTAACCTTACCCGTTCGCTCAGGTAAAAATAGGCGGCAACCCGGGGGCCTCCTCTGAATGCAATGTCATTGACCCCTGTGTGATCATTAACAGTAATCATATCCTCAGTTCCATTGATTTCCCAGTCAAAATAACCCAGGATTCCGGCAGTAAAATAAGTACGGCTGTTCGGATAGTACCCGAGATAATAGGAAACCTGAGCCCCTGGTCCTGGCTGGGTGAGTTCATATCTGGTTGAAAAATCAGTAGGGTCAGGCAGGATGGATTTCACTTTATTGATGGAATGATAATAAGTGTATTGAAGCCTCAGATCAACAGTCGATTGCCACTTCAGACTATGCGGCTTTTCCAGCATGTATCCTGCCATCAAACCAATGGTGCTATGTGAAAAGATATTCTGATCCTTTGTTTCATTTTGATCAGGCTCTTGTCGTGAAATATAATTGGTATTAACCTGGTAAAAGAATGAAGATAGAATACCAGCATACAACCGGTATCCTGATTTCCTGCTGATATTTTGAGAATACCTCCAATTGTCGTTCAACGATGTAAAATAGGCCGCATTGGCAATCTGCACCATCGTATTCTGTTGCATGAGGGAATCAATCGACTCAATCTCATAGATTAATTGTTTCCTGTAATCAAAAAAACGTCTGGTTTTCAGGTGTGTGATCCTACCGGCAAGCTGAATTACATCTTCATTGGTAAAAGAACGCTTTGAGAGCCCCAGTCTGTCAAGATCATCCAGCATATATATTGCAAGCATTGCATCTGACGCATTATCTATCCTTCCTATGCCAAATGATAATGGAAGAGATAAGCTGATATAACCGGAGCTTTGTTTATTTTGAGATTTGCTACTATTTGAAGCGGCACGTTGATTGAAATCAACTCTTCCGATTGAAAACTGCGGATTAATTTCAAGAAATGTGCCTGAGTTGAAATAGAACCGGTTTTCGGATTTGACATCTAACCCGGCATGCAGCTGCCTTTGCCTGGATTTATATTCTGACATCTTATTTGTTGAACTGTTGAAGCCGGGGACAAGAGAAAGGATAGCAATCATTGTTCCCTGGTATTTCTCGCTGTTCGAAGAACGGTTGTAACCCGGGCTAACATTGAAACTTAAAGATGAACTGCCATTCCCTGAAAGCAGGGTGTCAGCCAGTTTATTCCTGTCGTTCAATGTAGATCCACTTAAATTTATACCAAAATCAAGCGATTGGAATATATACTTAGGAGGTTTGTAATCCGACAGTTTAAAGTTACTGATTTGCGCATCCAGGTTAAGGGTCGACCCCAATAACATCAGCAGTGGCAGATAGAAAATGGCCGTTTGACGAAAATTGTTTTTCATAAAAGAGGAATTAATGAGATTTGACTCTAAATTGAAATTTTTTTACTGAATAAAATTCTTCCGGATAAATGCGCATATTTGTTTACTCCTATTCAAAGGGAATAATACCGGTTTAAAGTTGTATAGTTTATCAAATTAACAGTAATTAACAAATTCAATCGATATGAAATCATTCCAAAAAGTGCTGTCCTCCTTATCTTTATTATTAATAGCAGGGGTCTTACTGCTGCCGGCTGGTATTCAGGCCGGTTCCCAGAAAAAGGGGAATGTTACTCCTAAAGCAGAGGCAAAGGCAAAAGAAAATAAAAAAGAAGCAAAAAAGAGTGATGTTAAATCCGATACCCTAAAACCGGCTTCCTTCAACGGGTTAAAATGGCGCAGCATTGGTCCGGCTTTTACCTCGGGCCGCATTGCTGATTTTGCCGTGAACCCGAAAAACAACAGCGAATGGTTCGTAGCTGTCGCTTCGGGCCATGTATGGAAAACTGTGAACAACGGCACCACATTCGATCCAGTGTTTGACAATTATGGAGCCTATTCCATCGGGTGCGTGGTTTACGATCCCAACAATACCAATGTGGTTTGGGTGGGAACCGGCGAAAACAACCATCAGCGTGCTCTTGGCTATGGCAATGGGATATATAAAAGCAACGATGGTGGAAAGAGTTTCACCAATATGGGATTGAAGGAGTCGCGCCAGGTAGGCAAGATCGTGATTGATCCCAGGAATTCCGATGTGGTATTTGTGGCAGCCGAAGGTTCTGTATGGGGACCAGGTGGCGATCGTGGCCTTTACAAAACGACGGATGGCGGGAAGACCTGGAAAAAAGTCCTTGAGATCAGCGAAAATACTGGAGTTAATAATGTACTGATTGATCCCCGAAACCCGGATGTTATGTACGCATCATCCGAACAGCGTCGCCGTCATGTATTTACCAAAATAGGCGGCGGTCCGGAAACCGCCATCTACAAATCAGTGAATGCCGGCGAAACCTGGGATAAACTCACCAACGGTCTTCCGACTGTGAATATGGGAGGAATAGGGCTCGCCATTTCGCCGGTAAACCCGGATATGATCTATGCCATCATTGAAGCCGCTGAAGATGCAGGTGGATTCTACAAGTCAGCCGACCGGGGAGCATCCTGGCAGAAAATGAGCGGCCACAATGCCCAGGGGCAATATTATAATGAGATTTTTTGCGATCCAAAAGATGCTGATAAGGTGTATTCAATGGAAACGGTTTCGCAGCTTACTGAAGACGGCGGAAAGACCTGGCGCCCTATCGGGAATAACAAACGTCATGTGGATGATCATGCTTTCTGGATTGACTGCAACAATACCCAGCATTTTCTGATTGGCGGCGATGGAGGAATCTATGAAACCTTCGATGCAGGCAGTAACTTTATTTTCAAATCGAACCTGCCTGTAACCCAGTTTTACCGGGTGCAGGTCGATAATTCACTGCCATTTTATTATGTATATGGCGGTACTCAGGATAACAACAGCATGGGTGGACCTTCAAGAAGCATCAGTGGTTCGGGCGTGGTAAGCGACGAATGGTTTGTAACCAACGGTGGCGATGGTTTCTGGTCGCAGATTGACCCTGAAGATCCCAATATTGTGTATGCCGAATCGCAGTATGGCGGCATGGTACGTTATGACCGAAAAAGCCAGGAAGCCATTGATATCAGGCCCGAACCAAGAAAAGGCGAGGACAGCTACAAATGGAACTGGAATACCCCGCTTGTATTGAGCACACATTCTCATACCAGGTTGTATTGCGCTGCCAATAAGGTTTTCAGGAGCGACGACCGTGGAAATACCTGGCAGGTGATCAGCGATGACCTTACGGCACAGATTGACCGCAATAAATGGCCTGTCATGGGGAAATACTGGCCCAGCGATGCCGTGGCAAAAGATATTTCAACCTCTCTTTATGGAACGATCATATCCTTTGAAGAGTCCCCGAAAAATGAAAATCTTCTTTTTGCCGGAACTGATGACGGACTCATACGCATCACAGATGACGGTGGGAAGAACTGGTCAAAAATAGCATCTTTCCCGGGCGTCCCTGAAAATACGTATGTGAGCAATATCAGGGCTTCCAGATTTGATGAAAACGTGGTTTTTGCCTCTTTCGATAATATTCTTCGTGACGACTTCAAACCCTACATTTTAAAGAGTGCCGATAAGGGAAAAACCTGGACTTCCATAGCGGGAAACCTTCCTGTTAACGGGACTGTTCACAGTATTCAGCAGGACTTTGTGAATTCTGACCTGCTCTTCGTTGGTACTGAATTCGGCTGCTACTTTACAGTGGATGGAGGAAAATTCTGGGTTCAGCTTAAATCAGGGATTCCGGCAGTTGCTGTAAGAGACATGACAATCCAGAAACGGGAGAATGATCTCGTAATTGCGACTTTTGGCCGTGGCTTTTACATCATGGACGATTACAGTCCCCTTCGCACTTTCAAAAAGGACATTCTCGACCAGGAAGGTTATCTTTTCCCTGTGAAAGATGCACTCATGTTCCTGCCGGGCGACAGCAAATACGGCCAGGGATCTACCTACTTTGTTGCAAAAAATCCGGATTTCGGCGCTGTCTTTACCTATTGCAGTAAGGAAGCTCCGAAATCGATGAAAGATCTCCGTAAAGAAAAAGAAGCCGAACTGTTCAAAAAAAGTGAGCCTATTCCGCAGCCTACCGAAGCCACGTTGCAGGCCGAGAAGAATGAAATACCCCCTTACCTGACCTTCACGGTTACTGATGAAGCAGGGAATATAGTCCGGATCATCCGTAAAAGTCCTTCGGCCGGTATTAACCGCGTAAACTGGGATTTGCGTTACCAGGGAAATCATGCCGTAGAGGCAGGAGCCAAACCTGATCCGCTGAGCGATAATGGAAGCGGTGTTCTTGCTATGCCCGGTAAATATACGGTTGCTTTATCGCTGACAACTAAAGGAGAAACTAAACAACTCGCCGGTCCTGTTGAATTCAATTGCGTGGTGCTGAATAATACAACCTTGCCTGCAGCCGACCGTTCTGCCATGACAGCCTTCCATAAGAAGGTTTCGGAAATTACGCGAGTGATGCAGGGTACTGAAAATTATGCCGAAGGTCTTTTCAAACGTTCGAAAGACATCGTGCAGGCCCTTGATAATACACCGGCAGCCCCGGTGGAACTGTTAAAAAAGGCCCAGGATATTTCAATGTTACTGGATAGTATCCTGAATTCCAGGTTTAACAGGCGTTCTGATAAACCCAGCGATGAAGAAAACCCACCAGCCCCTGTGCCGCTCAACTCGCGCCTTGGAAAAATTGCATGGTCAACCTGGGGATCAACTGCTGCTCCCACTCAAACACAGCAGGATGCTTATGCTATACTGATGGATGAATTTCCCCCTGTATATCAGTTGGTTAAAAAGCTTGGAGAGGCAGATATCCCTGCACTGGAGAAAGAACTGGAACACATCGGAGCTCCCGTTACGCCAGGCAGATTGCCGGAATGGAAATGATAGTTTTTTAAGGAAAGAGAAAAGGTTTTCCGGAAGAGGATAACTTTGTGTCCTTTACCTTTGTGATACTTTGTGTGTACTTTGTAATCCTTTGTGGTTCAATAAATTACCTTACTA
>JANXXZ010000404.1 GCA_025350385.1 Bacteroidales bacterium | reverse complement strand
CCTTGTTGACGTAATCCTCAATCTTAACCAGGTTATCGGAAGCTTCGAGATCTTTTACAATTTTCTTACGTACCTCAAACCGGTCCTCACCGATATAAAGCTGCGCCTTTTCGCTCAGAGTACCATTATCATTAAAAATATCAATACTTTCAAGGTGGTATTTCTGACCGATTATGTAGTCATTCACATCGTGGGCAGGGGTTATTTTGAGACAACCTGTTCCGAATTCGCGGTCCACATATTCATCGCTGATCATAGGTACTGAACGGTTCAGCAATGGTACCAACACCCTTTTTCCCTTCAGGTGTTTAAACCGCTCATCTTCGGGATGGTAACAAACTGCAGTATCGCCCAGAATGGTTTCGGGGCGGGTGGTTGCAATGGTAACCCAATCATCATCGGTTCCTTCAACTTTGTATCTCAGGTAATATAATTTCGACTGTACCTCCTTAAAAATGACCTCTTCATCCGAAAGGGCCGTGAGAGCTGAAGGGTCCCAGTTTACCATGCGTACTCCGCGATAAATCAGGCCTTTCTTGTATAAATCAATAAAAACATCGATAACCGATTCGTACCTGGCTTCGTCCATGGTAAAGCAGGTTCGGTCCCAGTCGCAGGAAGCGCCCAGTTTCTTGAGTTGCTCCAGGATTATCCCGCCGTGTTTTTCTTTCCATTCCCAGGCGTGAGCCAGGAATTCTTCACGACTTAGGCTCGATTTTTCGATTCCTTCTTCTTTCAGCTTAGCAACCACCTTAGCTTCGGTGGCAATGGAAGCGTGATCTGTTCCCGGAACCCAGCAGGCATTTTTACCCTGCATACGGGCACGGCGTACAAGCACATCCTGTATGGTATTGTTTAGCATATGGCCCATGTGAAGCACTCCTGTAACGTTAGGCGGCGGGATAACAATTACATAGGGCTCACGCTCATCGGGTACCGAGCGGAATAGTTTCTTTTCAAGCCAAAAGCTGTACCATTTATCTTCAATCGCTGACGGGTCGTACTTACTGGGGATTTCCATAGGATATGCTCACTTTTTCATTAAAGGGTGCAAAGGTAAGGAATCGGTTGGAATTGAGGAATGGGGATTGCGGATTGTACAGGCCGGATATCGGATTTTAAATTTGACTGATTTCCAGGCCCATGGACATGGCACCCGGCACTAAAAACAGAACACAGATTACGCAGAAACTAAAAATGAACACAGATCGCAAGAAACCACATGCTGATTTCTGATTAAGATCACTGATAACCAGTAAAAATCTGAATCGCAAAAACAAGTCTTCATGGACATAAAAATATTTAATATACGTTTTCAGTATTTAATGATACTAATCGTATATTTGCATCAAAATAGTAAAACCATGGAGGTCGAAAACCAAAAATTCCTTTCCATTGTCACTAAAGGGAAAGAACTCTTCTGGAAATACGGCATCCGCAGGGTAAGTATTGAGGAGATCTGCCGCGAAGCCGGGGTGAGTAAAATGACTTATTACAAGTTTTTCAGAAATAAGAACAGCCTCGCGATCTACCTCATCGAATCACGGATGAAAGATCAATGGAAAGAATACCGCGCCTTTTGGGACAGTGACATCCCGATGGAACAAAAGGTTGAAAAATCAATTCGGCTGAAACTTGACGGAATGGCTTCCATTTCAAATGAACTGGTGCAGGATTTATACAAAACAGGTGATGAGGAGATTTTAAGCTTCATCAGGCGCATCATGAGCGATAGCCTCGAAATGGTAAAGCAGGATTTTAAAGATGCACAGAAAAAGGGAGAGATCCGGGAAGACCTCAACATTGAGTTTATCCTTTATTTCATGAACCACCTGCCGGTAATGATCACCGACGAGAAACTCACCGGTATGTATCCCGATACTACAAGCATGGTCAATGAGATCATGCAATTCTTCTTTTATGGTATCATGCCAAAGGGAAACCGATAATGAATAGAACCCGCTTCATAGGACCTGTCTTAATAATGCTGTTTTCAGTAAATCCGGGTGTCTCGGCCCAACCGGACAGTATTGCTTTCAGCGGACAGGTAATTGGCTGGGCAGGGATGAATGTGGGTAAGGAAAGTATAACCCAATTGGGAGGCCGGTTCCTTCCGGCTTTGTTTTACCAGCATACTTATAAAAACAAAATTAAGCTTGATGCCGACTTTTCAGCAAACGCTTATTATGGAGTAGTTTACAATAATTGGACATTTGCGAACAACCAGCCGGGCCTGAAACCTTATCGCGCATTACTACGCCTTTCGTCCGATCAATTCGAAATAAGGGCCGGGCTGCAGAAGATCAGTTTTGGGAGCGCCACGCTGCTTCGCCCACTTATGTGGTTCGACGGCATCGATCCCAGGGACCCCTTACAGCTGACTGATGGTGTATATGCACTGCTTGGACGGTATTATTTCCTCAGTAATGCAAACATCTGGATTTGGGGATTGTTAGGAAATAAGAACCAACGAAGCTGGGATTATTTACCAACGCTCAGAGAAAAGCCCGAATTCGGCGGGCGGATACAGTTGCCTGTCCTGAACGGAGAACTGGGCCTCAGTTATAATCACCGGGAACCGGGTACTGACAATTTTCAGATGCCGGGTATGCTGCAGGAAACTTCCGTACGCTATACCGAAGATAAGGCAGGCCTGGATGGGAAATGGACGATCGGACCGGGAGTATGGTTTGAATATGTTTTAAAGCACAATTCGCATGCACCGGAACAAATCCCGGCCTATGAAAACTACCTGAATCTGGGAAGCGATTATACCTTCGCCTGGGGAAATGGCCTGAACCTGCTGGCGGAGCACTTTTTATATTCCGGCTTTAGTTCAACAAGCGGTAACTTTCAAACCCGGAATTTCACTGCCGCATCCCTCTCCTACCCGCTTGGCCTCCTGAACCGCGCTTCGGTAATGGTTTACCGTGGCTGGGACGATAAAAGCTGGTATCGTTTTATTAACTTTCAACGGCAATATGATAACCTAAGTCTTTATCTCATGCTTTTCCGGAACCCGGAATCCTTCAGTTTATATAGCTCAACGCTGAATAACAACTTGTTTTCGGGGAAAGGATTCCAAATCATGGCAACTTATAATTTCTGAACCGATACAATTCATCACGCATGGAAAACTCACAAATCATAAAAATTACTGAACTGGTAAAAGATTTCCCGGTCGGAACAGGAAGTTTCAGGGCACTCGACCATATTAATCTCAGCTTTGGCAAGGGTGAATTTGCCGGTTTGGTTGGCCCCAGCGGCTCTGGTAAAACAACCCTTTTGAATATCATGGGTTCTCTCGATACCCCTTCACAAGGCGAGGTAAAAGTACTTGATTTCAATGTAGGTGAACTCAGCGCCCGGGAATCCGCAACCCTGAGGAAGTCAAAACTGGGTTTTATCTTTCAGAGCTATAACCTTCTGCCGGTATATACCGTATACGAAAACGTCGAGTTCCCCTTACTACTGCTTGAGTTTACAGCCCAGGAGCGGAAGAAGATGGTACTTGATGCACTGGAATGGGTCGGACTCACCCCAAAAATGAAGTCAAAACCCAATATGTTGTCGGGTGGTGAATGCCAGCGGGTGGCTATTGCAAGGGCCATGGTTAAAAAACCCATGATCGTGCTTGCTGACGAACCCACTGCCAACCTCGACGCCGAAAACTCCCATCACATCCTTCGGACCATGGAGAAACTCAACCGAGAACTGAATACTTCCTTCCTATTTGCCACTCACGATGAGAAGGTCATTTCGTACCTGAAACGCAGGATCGTCCTTGCAGACGGGAAAGTGGAGATAGATGAAAAAACAGCAATCACCAAATAATTAAATCCCCGTCTGATGGCAACCCTGTTTCAGATAAAGACGCAACACCCTGCACTTCGTGCCAGGCACTCAGCACTCAGCTCTCAGCACTTATAACTTCTATCACCCCACTTTTGTCTTTTAACTTTTTACTTTTATCTTAAACCCAAACCCCATGCTCTCCCTCAAACTGGCATTTAAAAATCTCATCGGGGCAGGACTTCGGACCTGGCTCAATGTATTTGTTTTGTCGCTGGCCTTCGTGATCATTATATGGCACAAGGGCATGCTTGACGGCTGGGACCGCCAGGCCCGGACCGATATGATTGCATGGGAATGTGGCGGCGGACAATACTGGCAGCAAAACTATGATCCCTACGACCCTTTCACCCTTACCGAAAGCCATGCGGCAATGCCAGGAGATGCTATCTCAAAAGAAAAAGATGGTAAACTACTCCCGATTTTAATTTCCCAGGGAAGTATCTACCCTGGCGGAAGGATCCAATCGGTTCTGATAAAGGGTATTGTTCCCTCCCAAAAGATACTGGCAATACCATCAGTTGTGCTGGACACCGGTATCACCGAAATCCCTGTCCTCATTGGCCAGCATATGGCTAAAGCCAACAGGCTGAAGATTGGGGACGTGTTTTCAATGCGCTGGCGAACATCCTCCGGGGCATTTGATGCCGCAGATGCCAGGGTGGTGAGAATATTCAGGAGTTCTGTCCCCTCCGTAGATGGAGGCCAGTTGTGGGTTTCATTACCAACACTTCAAAAAATGCTGAACATGCCCGGCCAGGCTACCCTGTTGGTTACATCTCAGGGTACAATCAACCCGGTTACTTTCAACGGATGGAAATTCAAGGACCTGGATTTCCTTCTTATGGATGTAACGAACATCATCAAAGCCAAATCGGCCAGTGGTGTCGTGTTGTGGTTTATCCTGCTTTTGCTGGCTATGCTGGCGATATTCGACACCCAGGTGCTTTCAATTTTCAGGCGGCAAAAAGAAATCGGCACCTGTGTGGCTTTGGGTATGACCAAGGGACAGGTGATCCGTCTCTTCACGGTTGAAGGGGCCATGCATTCAGTCTTCGCAATTATACTGGCAATGGCCTGGGGCACACCCCTGCTTTACCTGCAGGCAACAAAAGGGATAAGCATGCCGGTGAACAGCCAGGATTTTGGCATCTCAATGGCTGATGTTCTTTACCCTGTTTACAGCCTGGGACTTGTCGTTACTACAACCCTCATCGTATTTGTCACCACCACGATTGTCAGTTTCCTGCCATCGCGGAAAATAGCTAAAATGAATCCAACCGACGCAATCAGGGGCAAAATAAAATGATACGATTTCTCTTTAAAGGACTCATGCGCGACAGCCAGCGAAGCCTTCTGCCGGTGATCATTGTAGCTGCAGGGGTTATGCTTACTGTTTTCCTGCAAGCCTGGCTTACCGGGGTCATGCAGGAAGGCATTGAATTCAACGCGCGTTTCAACACCGGGCACCTGAAAATCATGACTGCCGCCTATGCCCGGGACAAGGACCAGATTCCCAACGACCTTGCAATTACCCGAGCAATGGAACTCATGGATAGTCTGAAAAGGGATTATCCCGGAATTGGATGGGCGCAACGTATCCGTTTTGGCGGATTGCTTGATGTATCCGATACCTCCGGTGAAACCAGGGCGCAGGGACCAGTTTTCGGACTCGCCATTGACTTATTATCGGGAAATAAGGACGAGATCAGCCGGATGCAGCTCGAAAGCTCACTGAAAAAGGGTCATTTGCCCCGCAAGGCTGGTGAAATACTCATTTCCGAAGAATTTGCCGGGAAGCTGAAGGTGCATCCCGGCGACCAGGTTACTTTGATCGGTTCCTCCATGAACGGCGCCATGGCGATGTATAATTTCCGGATCGCCGGAACCGTAGTTTTCGGCACCAGCGCTATGGACCGGGGAACTATCATTACGGACATCAGGGATGCGCAGTTGGCCATCGATATGGATGACGCCGCAAGCGAGATCGTGGGCTACCTCGCGGGTGGTTTTTATGACGATCCTAAGGCGTCAGAAATCCGTAGTCATTTCAATACCGCCCATTCCAATCCGAAAGACGAGTTTTCTCCCCGAATGTTTACCCTGCGGGAGGCTGATGAAATGGCAAGCCTGATTGATTATTCCGAAAGATTCAGTAGCATTCTGATTGCTGTCTTTATCCTGGCTATGTCAGTGGTACTCTGGAACGCCGGACTGCTGGGTGGACTCAGGAGGTATGGTGAGTTCGGGCTGAGGCTTGCCATGGGTGAATCAAAGGGGCATATTTACGGTACACAGATCTACGAATCGGTCATTATCGGGATCATCGGGACTATCGGCGGGACTATCATAGGACTGGGGTTTTCGTGGCTGGTGCAGAAGTATGGTTTCGGCGCAGCAGGCATGATGCGGAATGCGGCCATGATGTTCCCGTCGACCTTTCATGCCAGGATAACCCCGCTCACGTTTTACATCGGCTTTATCCCCGGGCTTTTATCCACCGTGCTGGGAACCCTTCTATCCGGAATCGGCATATACAAGAGAAGAACTTCCGAATTATTTAAAGAACTTGAATCATGAGCTGGAAATTACATTGCGCCTATGCGTCCCCCCTCGCGTCTCTGCGGTAAGAAAAAAAAAAATTCGAAATGGTAATGGCAAAATACAAAACCTCCAATCCGAAATTTAAAAATAATATGAAAACTCCCCTGATCTCTGTACTCCTCCTTCCCCTCACCCTTCTGGCTCAATACCCCGACGGGAAAGAACTGATCGCCAAAATTGATAAGAACATGAGTTCCGACTCCAGGGTATTCACTTCGAAAATGATTATCCATGGCAGGCGGGGAAGCAGAACGATCAAATCCAAAACCTGGAGCCAGGGCGACAACAAAGCCTTTACCGAATACCTGGAACCAGCCAGGGAGATAGGCACCAAGATGCTCAAACTCTCCGACCAGCTATGGAACTTCTCCCCCTCAACCGACCGTACCATCCAGATTTCCGGCCACATGCTCCGTCAATCAGTGATGGGATCGGATATGAGTTATGAGGATGTGATGGAAGACCCGAACCTCACCCACCATTACAACGCCAAGGTAACTGGGGAAGAGAAATATGATGAACGCCCCTGCTGGATTCTTGAGCTCGATGCCTTTGATCCCGAAATGGCATACCAGGTAAGGAAGATCTGGGTGGATAAGCAGCGTTTCGTCCCCCTGAAGGAAGAAATGTACACCAGCAGCTTCAAACTCCTTAAAAGGACAACCCTCTCGGATGTGCAGAACTTCCAGGGCCGCTGGTTCCCGAAAAAGATCGTTTTCAAGGATGTGCTGAAGGAAGGCGATGGAACGGAATTCATTATTGAAGAGATCCGTTTCAATGAAATAATCCCCGAATATATTTTCTCGAAGGCAGGCTTGAAAAAGTAATATTTTCTTTAACAGGCATCAGTCTTAGCAAGCCTAGATAGTTGAGGCATTTCCTTCTAGAGGAATATTTATTTTCAATTCCTGTAGGGGTAAAACCATTTTCAGTTGTCTTATATATACCTATAATCGATCTGTACCTGTCTGCTAATTTTCCGCTATAACAAGAGGGCACCTCTAAAAACCAATTGTTAATATATACATCTGATTGTTAATAACTTGACCTCATTTATGTTGTTGGATTTTTTATATTTGCTATAGTAATAAGCAAGCCATGAAAAA
>JANXXZ010000403.1 GCA_025350385.1 Bacteroidales bacterium | reverse complement strand
TATATGGGCCGAAGCCAAAATGGATGAAGGAGCTGCCTTCTATTTTACATTACCTTTTAAAAATGAAAAATGAATTCCCTGAAATCTTTCGCAAATAACCAGTACACATCTGCTAAAAAATGAAAGGTAAGCGATTAGTGTTAATTCAAAGGTAAAAATGCAAAGTGTAAATATCAAAATAGCTGTAATTCATACTGTTATCCGAAATATTGGTGACAATGCGGACTTGACATAATTCCGTTTCCTCTCCCCTCAATCCGTAGTGCTTCGGACTGAGGTCAATTAAACACAGCCTGATTTCTCTATGTACTGAAACGAACCTATTAACAGACTCTAACAAACTCACATAATGGTACCCTTCAAGATGCTGACCGGATTTTCGAAAGAGGTATACAAATCTCCTTTTGGCCTCGCTCTTACCTTTGTAATTACCATACTCATAGTCGAACTCGGGCTCATGCTGGCATTGAAGTTCATGCCGCCCTTGCCGGCTTTTGCCGAAGCGCTTATCGACGGAATTCTGCTGGTAATTCTGATTGTTCCCGTATTATACTTTGTCATATTCCGGCCAATGGACAGATACATTGCCGAACGCAACAGGGCCGAAGAGTCCCTGGCCCTTCTTAATAAACAGAGCCAGCTGATTCTTAATTCGGCTGTAGAAGGAATTATGGGTCTGGATCTGCAGGGCAGGCATACCTTTTTCAACCTGGCTGCCTCCAGGATGCTGGGTTATACTGCTGAAGAACTTGCCGGCCGTAACAGTCATGATATATGGCATCATTCAAAACCGGATGGAAGTCCATACCCCGAAAAAGAGTGCCCGATTTATACTACCATTCAGCAGGGGGTAGTACATAGCGTTTCAAACGAGGATTTCTGGCGCAAGGATGGAACCTGCTTCCCGGTAAGTTATTCCAGTACCCCCATTATTGAGGATTCTGGTATATTGGGCGCTGTTATCACATTTACTGACATTACCGAGCGTAAACGGGTGGAACGGGAATGGCAGCTGCAGGCGGAGATCGTACACAGTGTTACAATTACAGCCAATCTCACTGAAATGCTGAAGTTGATTCATCAATCACTCAGCAAAGTTATTTATGCCGAGAATTGTTTCTTTGCCCTTTATGATCCGGGAACCGGGCTTTATAACTTCCCCTACTACGTTGATAAATTCGAAACTACTCCCGAGCCTGAGCCCATGCCCCGAAGTTGTACCGCGTATGTTTTCCGAACCGGAAAATCGCTGGTAATGACGCCGAAACTGTTTCAACAGCTAAAAGAACAAAACGAAGTTGAGCTACTGGGTTCACCCTCACCCTCATGGATAGGTGTTCCGCTGCAAACATCTTCAGGAATCATCGGCGTGCTGGTACTTCAGAATTATGAAGAAGAAAATGTGTACAGCGAGGATAACCTGAAATTTCTTGACTCCATTGCGAGCCAGGTTGCCAATGTGGTTGAGCGCAAGAGGGCGGAAGAAGATCTCAAAAGATCCAATTCCCTGTTAACCGCAACGCTTGAATCCACTGCCGATGGAATACTGGTAGTGGACAAAAACGGGAAGATCACGAATTACAATGAAAAATTTATTGAATTATGGCAAATTCCGGATTCAATCATCGCAACACATAACGATGAAGACTTAATTTCTTTTGTACTTAATCAGTTAAAAGAACCCGACAGCTTCCTTGAAAAGGTAAGGGAAATGTACACGAACGACGAAATCAAATCGTACGATATTCTGGAGTTTAATGATGGTCGCACGTTTGAGCGCTACTCGCAGTCACAGCTATTTGAAGGCGGGAGCGTGGGACGTGTCTGGAGTTTCCGCGATATCACAAAACGGGTACAGGCTGTTGATGAGATCAACAAACTGGCCGATGAACTTGAACAAAAAGTAATGGAGCGTACTGCCCAGCTTGGGCGGGCTTACCAGGAACTGGAAGCATTCAGTTATTCGGCTTCGCACGAAATACGCACACCCTTGCGGGCATTGGATGGTTTTGCCAACATCCTGTTGCAGGATTATTCCGAATCACTTGATGCGGAAGGCAAACGAATGCTCAACATAATAATAGAGAATGCGAATAAGATGGGACATCTCATTGATGATTTACTTTCCTATTCGGGTCTGGGCCGTAAGGAAATGCTCTTCTCCAACATTGATATGAGGGCAATGGCAAAGGAGTGTTACCATAAACTTACATCAGAAATGTACAAAGATGGAATCGAATTCCGGCTTACGGATATTCCTGAATCACAGGGCGATCAGTCAATGATAAGGCTGGTATGGATGAATTTATTGGGGAATGCAATAAAGTTCACCTCACATAAACAAAATCGTCTCATTGAAGTAGGTAACAGTAGTGAAGACGGTAATATTATTTATTACGTAAAGGACAACGGGATAGGATTTGATATGAACCTGTCAAACCAGTTATTTGGTATATTCAAACGGTTACCAGGCGCAAGGAGTTTTAAGGGTATTGGCGGAGGACTTGCCATTGTGCAGCGTATTATTCTAAACCATAACGGCAGGATATGGGCTGAAGGGAAGGTGAACGAAGGGGCAATCTTTTACTTCACTATTGGGGAGTAGGAGGGATTCTTGATTTTCAAAACTCAGACTTTTTTTATTACGTGTTACGTGTTAATGATTCTTAAAGAAGGAATGAATAACTGTGCATCCTTGTTGCGAAAAGTTGTGCAGTGTCATTTACCGATTACAATTTCCTTGCTTGTGATATTTAGCTCCTGCGGAGAATTTTAAACCGTCTCTTCTATGTGTCATTCTGTGCACTCGATGATTCTATGTGTTTCGCTTCTTTTTTAAACCACATAGGTCACATTGTATCCTGGCTTTGAAATTTAAACAGTCTGGCTGTATCAATAGTCCGTAAATAATTTCCAATCACCTAATTGTCAGCAAGATAATAGGGCATGTTTTTGTCTTCCAACGTGTTGGCATCCTGTGTATTAAAACGTTGCATCCTTGCTGTAAAAAAAATATCCGGACTTTTGAGTATAGTACCTGTTGTTGTTATGTGATCCTTTTCTATTATAAAATGTCCCCTATTTTTCGAACGGGAACAGATAAGACTCGCTTTTCTTGGGAGCTGTTTTATAAATTATGGCCTGCGTAATGTAAATTTTAGTGCCAAGCGATTCCGGCTTTTTCTCTCCTCTCACAACCATCGTTACCCTGTGTTGCTTCTCAGCTAAACCAGTAATATGCCACAAGGTAATATTTTCGTGTTCCTGTTTGTTATAAAAAAAATAGGTATCAATGGTCCGCACTTGTTTTCCGTCAAGAAATACATCGGCTTTGCCCCCGTCCTTATACCAGTTGCCTTCGATAGAAATACCGGTTCCTGAAAAATTGATTTCAACGGCGTCGTCACGTTTTTCGGCAAACTTTGACTGGTCAACA
>JANXXZ010000367.1 GCA_025350385.1 Bacteroidales bacterium | reverse complement strand
TGACTTCAAGGGTCTGGATTTTATGAAGTCTTCTTATCCGTTACTCTTCAGGGAATTCACCCAAGGTCTGGTGAAAGACATCCTCTTTGACCAATCAAAAAGTTCAATTGATACCAAGATCCTTGATTTCAGAGATAAATTTAAAATAGTTTTGGTTATCCCGAATGGATTATTGGTTAAAAGGAATCTAATCCGAAATCCGAAATCCGAAATAAAGAATTATCTCCCCTTCATACTCGCAAATGCCAGGATCAATCCCAGAGCCATGCCCAGGATTGCCGCAAATAACACCTGGTATTCTGTGGGCAGGAGAAAAGTGATCGTATGAGCCGGAATCCAGAAAAACGGGATAGTCTTTTTAAATACAAAATTCCATTGAACATCCCAGTTCATATTCTGGAATATCCTGGCAAACGGGATAGGGGTAAAGAATCCCTGAACTGTTCCTCCGGTGCCTATAATATGAGTATCTGTGATCTTATGCATGGTCATCATTACCGGAGCAAAAATCAGGTTCATAGCCGCAGAGATACAGAAAGCAACGAGAAGCTTTTCGCCTGTAAAAGCTGACTTCATGCTTGCCGAAGCATTGCCCAATCCAAGATATTCGGCAAATACAGGAGTTCCGGAGGCAAATACCGTAAAGGCTGCTTTGATGGCAAGACCGAGTACCCCCCAAACCAGGGCCCGGGGAAGGATACCGAATCCGGGTTCAGTATAAACTCCTTTCCGGATGCGTAATGCCATCATTTCTCCCATAGTTGCAAGGATCGCAAATTTTACAAAACTCATAACCATGCCATGATCTTTGTTGAAACTGGTATACCAGTCAAAAACCGGCCTGATCAGAATAAAGGGTAAGAATAGAAGTAATGTAAATGCGATGAAAATAAGATCAGTGCGTTTCACGATTGTCTTTTTATGTTAATCCGGGCATCTACCGCAGTTAGTTTACTTAAATTTCCTATCAGAGGATTTATATCCATTTCCATAATCTCCGGGGCTGCTTCGCAAAGTGCAGCCACCCTTGTAATCACATCAGCATAAAGGTTTTCATTAATACCTTCCTGCCCTCGGACTCCCTGGATAATCTTATAACTTTTCAGGTTCCGGATCATGGAATGAGCCTCAGATATTGAGATAGGTGATAATCCTGATTGAACATCCTTCAGCACTTCAATATAAATACCCCCGAGACCACAAAGTACCATGTGACCGAATTTCGGCTCAAACTTAGCACCGACATAAACATACTGTCCGCTGAGCATGGGTTGAATGAGGATTGCAGTAGTTTCCGGTATTCTTATCATTCTGTCGAATTCAGAGGCAACCGTATCGAAATTTTGCACATTTAATGCAACCCCTCCTACATCGGATTTATGAACGGGTCCTACTACTTTCATCACCACGGGCAATCCGAGTTTGCCGGCTGCGACTATTGCATCTTCTTTAGTATTGACTACTGCTTCACCTGCACGGGGAATTCCGGCCGCATCCAGCATTTCCTGGACTTTTACTGGGTGGAGATAGCCATCCTCAGAAGTCTGAATAATATATCTGATTTTTTCAATCTCCACTTTGGGCAGTTCAATAGTTTCAGGCTCTGGCTTAAGCGTGTTGTAAACTTTACAAAGTGCATTTCCAAATACAACCTCATCGGGAAAGTTGATCCGGCCTAAAGAGATGAAGTACTCAATCTCTTTCTTTACATTGACGATTGATGGAAGTATCGGGAATATTGGCTTCCGGCAACTTTTCATTTTTTCGTCCAGTACCTTGTACACATCAAATACTTCAAAAAGTCCCGGGCTTCCGAATATCACCGCCATTCCATCAATAGAATCAAATTTGGTATCACAATAGTCAATGATCTCTCCCAGTTGTTCAGCAGTCCCGGTTGCAAGGAAGTCTATAGGATTAGCAACTGACGATCCGGGGAATAGTTTGGCAAGTAATTCCGGACTTTCAAGTTTCGGAATTTCCAGTCCCCCGTTCGATAGAGCATCGGTAAGCATGACAGCTGGCCCTCCGGCGTGGGTGATGATGGCTATGTTTTTACCTTTCAACTCTTTATGCATGAAAATAGAAGCAACCGTGGTCAGTTCCTCCCGGCCATAACAACGGACAATCCCGGCTTTGCGGAAGAGGGTTTCAACGGCCACATCCGGACTGGCAAGTGCACCGGTATGAGAAGAGGCCGCACGGCTGCCTGCTGAAGAACTTCCGGCTTTGATGGCTGCAATCCTGCAACCTTTGCGAATGAGAGAAGACGCATGTTTCAACAGCATTTGCGGCTTATTCACACTTTCGATATAAAGCAACTTAACCCGAGAACTTGATTCGGGATCGAAGGTTTCATCCAGGTATTTCAATACATCCTCAACACCAAGTTGGGCACTGTTGCCAACCGAATAAACGCTTGAAAAGGTCAATCCCTTTGGAATTGCAGTTTCCATAATAAAAACTGCAGTTGCGCCTGATCCGGAAATGAAATCAATTCCTTTTGGGTCAAGTTTCGGGATAGGCAGTGAGAAAACTGAAGTATGATGATAGTTCATCATACCTATGCAGTTAGGACCAATCAGGCTGGCGCCATAACGGTTGCAGGTTTCAACGATCTGGTCTTCAAGTATGCCACCGGCTTTACTTTCTTCATGAAATCCGGCTGATAGTATGATGAAAGCCCTGGTGCCCTTCTGGGATGCAAGAATTTCAACGGTTTCTGGGCAATATTTAGCGGCAATGGCTAAAATCGCGAGATCAGTCTGCGGCAGATCGGTAGCGCTTTTATGGCAGGGGATACCCTGAATAATAGTTTCCTTGGGATTAACCACGTATAAGGCGCCGTCGAAGTTATTATCCAAAAGGTTCTTAACCAGTTTTCCACCTGGTTTGGTAACATCATTGGAGCCTCCGATAACAGCAATACTTTTAGGATGAATCAGTTGTTGAGTGATCATATACTATTCTTTAATCATGTTTGTTTAATCAATTATTGCAAAGAATAATCATGTGTAGATCATTTCAGGTTGAACAATACCCTTTCTTTCTCCTGGGTTTGAACAAGTGGATTTCTACTGATACTAAAAAGCAGCTTTGTAGTAAAGAAATTTCAATTCGCTAATTAATGATCCGGAAAAACAGGGCGAAATTAAGAAAATAGGAATCAATTTAATGACTTATGCCTGAAACGGGGAATAAATGCCGGAACCTTGCTTTTATATTCTTCCCAGTCAGATCTTCCTTCGTATTTCTTTTCAAGCATGGGAACCCCTGAAACATACCGGAGTAAAAGCGTGATCACTATCGGACTGACAATGGTAAAGAGCCCGTTAACTTCAGGCACGGCCATCAGCCAGATTCCCCACCAAAGCAGAGCCTCACCGAAATAATTAGGATGACGTGTATATTGCCAAAGCCCAGATTTAACTAAGTTACCCTTGTTCTCAGGAATGGCTCGGAAGCGGGCTAGTTGCGTATCTCCGATAACTTCGAAAGCAAAACCAGCAAAAAAGAAAATGAGCCCACAAATGTCAAGAAAGCCAGGATCATCGGAGGCTGAAGCATTGATTAGAATAACTGGCGAAGCAATAATAAGCATCAGAATACCTTGAAGCATAAAGATCTTGAAAAAACTCTGCAGATAGAAATTTTTCCAGGTCTCCCGCCAGTTCCGGTAGCGGAAATCCTCTCCGCGACCGCGGTTACGAAGAAAAATATGAACGGATAAGCGTAATCCCCAGGCTGATATTACAATGCAGACCAATGCTTTCTTTAAAGTCAGATCTCCGGAGATGAACATTGTAAACAACGCAATAATCGCGAATCCGAGACCCCAGAAAATATCCACGACTGAATTGTCCTTCAACCTGCAAGCCAGGAGGAATAGCCCGGTCATGCAAATTAAAATGAGCAACGTGTTGTAAAGAAAGGATATCAGAATCATGAAACTAAGTTAGATTAATTCATTGGATATAAAATACCCTATCACAAATATGCTCATAAAAGTGACGACAATTGAGGGTTAGGAAGAGCCCTGGATATCATAACGGGATCTACTCAATTTTTCAGGATGTGAGGTAATTTCCGGAACAATCCGGTTGGAAATTCACTAAACTGAAAACCGGAAGTATTATTTATTGCCCCACTAATGTAACCAGATGTAATTAAAAAATTCGGAAAAGAGTGCCCGAATTAAATGTGCTGGAATCGTTTTATTAAAGGAATTAAACCCAATTATTTCATCATTACGGATACCACTACGGTACCCGGACCGCCATTTACCCCCAATACCGGGCTGCAATCATTGATAAAATTTGGTTTTTTACCTGTAAGCTGTTCCATTTTATCTGCATACCAATGAGCCGATGATGTATTCCTGATATGTGAGATAGCATATCCCCAGGCTTCACCGGTCGACAGGAGGTTTTCCACTTCATGCATCACCCGTTTCATGCTGCCTTTCTCGCTGAAGGCTTTCCCCAAAGTATCCCCTTTGCCGTCTTCAGTCATCGTGATGATAGGAGTAACGCCAAATAATTTGCCAACAAGGCCTTTGGAATAACTAAGGCGACCACTTTTTACTAGGTATTTTACGGTAAGGGCACTCACAAGGATGTGAGACTTTTTATTCCATTCCGGAATTAGGGTAGAGATTTCATCATGCGAAAGCCCGCTCTCAATTGCTTCGGCTGTTCGAAGAACTACCAAACCCAGAGCACTTGACACGCGGTCAGAACTGAAAACTGAAATATGTTTACCAGACTGTTCGCTCACAGCCTTGGCAGCTCTTTCGCTGTTTGAAAAAGTACCGCTGAAATGCTTGCTGATATGAATGCCAATTACCGACTCAAAATGAGTTCCCAGGAAGGAATATCGGTTAATAAAATCCTTATAAGAAGGTTGGGCCGTAGTTGGATAAATAGGAGATGAGTCGAGCAGGTTATAGAATTGCTCAGACGAGATGGTGGTCCGATCTAAAAAATGGCTTGTTCCGACATGCAGGCTGAGTGGTGTAACGCTGATCTGATATTTTTCAATAAGTTCCTGGGGGATATCGCTGGTTGAATCTGTAAGTATGGCAATCGGCCATTTACGTGCATGCGATACCTGCTGTTGCATGACCATGTCGTCCAC
>JANXXZ010000333.1 GCA_025350385.1 Bacteroidales bacterium | reverse complement strand
GTGGTCGTTTCTTTTCCATGGTCAAAGTTATTTGTTATTATTGATTTAACTTTGACACACTTTAATGAACATGCTCTTTGGTAAGGGTAGATGTTCAGGTAAACTACTGATCAATTCTGTTATAACCCGTCGTAAGTTTATTATAGCCCCATTGACAACTCATCAAGATTGTCTATTTCTATCTGGCATACTCCCGGCATCCCTTTCTTTGCGTCTTTGCGTGAAACAGAAAGAAACCCGGCAATGAGGTTTATATTGCATTACACATTGTTATTTATTCCGATAAAATGAAGGAGTTTTTTTCAATCTTTTAATGCAATCTGTTTAAGTTATCAAAAAAAAACTAGATTTGTTGTATAAAGGCCTGAACCACACTATGCCGCAACACAAACGAAAACATGGAAAACAAGGATTAGGACAATGGCTCAGGCGTTGGATTCCGGGAATTGAGTTAAAAGTTAAATGGAAAGATAATCCACCCGTTGCACCTTCTGACTACCGGTTCCTCACTATAGAAGAGGTAAAAGCGGCAAAAGCAGCACAATCCAATTCAAAAAGCGTCAATCAGTCCGGAGTAATTGCAGGTCAGGGCGTACCTGTAGATGCTGAAAGGCCCAACCTGCCTCCTAGGGAAAGAAAACAGCATAGTTTGGGACATCAGTTTCGGAGATTTATTTCCGGGCTGGGGCTGTATTCCAGCCGGAAACGATTAAAGAGATCGCGACACCAGGGGGAGGAGATTGCTCCGCGTACGCGACATCTTACATTGCAGGAGGTAAAAGCTGCGCAGGCTGAAGCATTGATACGGAACGAGGGTACAGATTCAGAAGATTCATCTTCGTTACCTGAAAATACCAGCAGGCCCACCAAATCACATTTGCCAATCTATAATAAGAGGAGAAAAAGAAGTTTTGGCCACAAGTTCAGGCATTTTTTCAGAATGATCACATTCCGGAACTTTCGGAAAAAGAACTTGTCGATAACCAAAAAGATCTGGAATTTATTTTTTTGGGAGAAAAGAAAGGAAAAAACACCGGAAGAGATTTACAGAGAATCACTCCTCAATAGAAAAGATGATGGATCTCTCGCGGAAAATCCCGGATCAGAATCCCGACACAAACATTCGTCCAGGCATCATCACCATCGCCGGAAGAAGAATTCCCGGGGTTTATTCGGTTTTTTTCGTAAAAACAAAAATAAAGATATTCCGGTCGACATATTAAAGATGATTGTGGCCGAACAGGAGGCGAAGATAAAAGTTCCTCTGAAATCATATGTCTGGCCGGTACTGAACTCAACAGCCCTGTTTATGATCGCCTACCAGGTTTCCTGGTTTGTATACCAGGGAGCTGTAATGCTTGTCGCCTCCGTCAATCATATAGATTCCGTATTATACTATTATGAAGTCATGTTCCCGGCAGGTAATTCGTCCACCAGGTGGAACATGATGAATATCATTTTTATCACACTTGCCGGGCCGATGATCTCATTGATCTTCTGGGCAATCTACAGGTTTGTTATTTTGAAAAGATATCACCCTGGAGCACAGATGCGTCTTTTATTAGTTTGGTTATCGCTGAATTCCATGATGTTGTTTTTCGGGGCTTTTATCGGGGGGGCAATTACACAGGAGGGATTTGGATATGTTACCAATTGGCTGCAAATGAATGTAGCCATCAAGATCCTCTTTTCGATAATATTCGTTTTAGCGATTATCCTGCTCAATTGGAAAATTGTTAAATCCCTGCCCGAAACGGCAGGGCTGGACACATGGAAAAATGACCGCTATGGTTTTGTTCTCAGCCGGTTGATCATCCCCTGGTTCATTGGCGGAGCCATCATGGTGCTGTTAAAACTGACCGGTCAAACGCCTCAGCATGAAAGTATTTTTTATTATGATGCCATCAATATCACGACACTCTTATTTGCAGTTGTGCCGCCCCTTTTTAATTCTACAACTCAACCTCATCTTGCCCGAAACAAGAGAAAGTATCCCCGTATCCACAGGAGTAGCATTGCACTTTGGCTGATCATAGCCATAGCGTTTGTATTACTTGTCAGGATCGGTTTTTCTTATGGCCTCCATTTCCAGCTGAATATAGCTTTAAACATAGGGTTGTATCATCAGTAAACATTTAGGCTGCCTATATACGAAGGAGGAAAGCCTTTTGAGAAGGCCGAAAAACAATAAAGGAAAGAAAAATATATATCGGTTTTTAGTAACTGATCCGATTGAAGCTGACATTGGATTCGGCTGTTTTATTTCCTGCCGAAATCAGCAGGTATTTCCCCCCAGGCAGCTGTTTCCCATTTGAGCAAGGTGTTATCAAACGAATTTATGTGCAGCCATTCAAGGGCTTTTTCAATTACCTGGAAAAGTTCTTCATTCTTTGGTGTCCGGATGAGTTTGGTATTTACCTTCTTCTGTTTCACCCACAACAAGC
>JANXXZ010000307.1 GCA_025350385.1 Bacteroidales bacterium | reverse complement strand
CTCGCACGGGGCTCTGCTGTGGAAATCAATCCTGCTTGACGAAAAGGGCTCGCCGGTTGAATCATGGGATGGTACCTATAAATACAGCCCGGTACAGCAGGATGTGTATGTATGGAAAATACAGGCAACATTCCGCGACGGAACCGTGTGGCATAACAATGATGTGGGGAACCATGAACTGCTCACTTCTCCGGTGTGGGGGACGATTACGGTGATAAGGTAAGAGCGACTGGTGACTGGCGTCAAGAGACTTAAGGTGGGGATTAACCACGGAGGCATGGAAGGCATGGAGATACACAGAGAAGAATGTTGAATCCATGTTTCATTTGTATAGTCCAGGCAGAACTCAATGACAGATAACCGGAATTGACTCTGTGTTTACTTGTTTGCTTTTCTCTCAGGCTCTCTGTGACTAAGGTGACTCAGTGGTTGTCTGTGGATATGGCGAGTTAAGAAAAAAGGTAAACAACAACGGTGACCTGGAATAATTAAATATTTATCATAACATTTGTCCCAACTTTCAGCTTTATATAACTCGCTGTTTTATCTGATTTTTTTGATTTAAATCTGAACTTATACCGTTGCTATTCCATTTTGTGAAAAAACAAAATTGTGCGCAACGGCATAACTGAATCTAAACTAAAATTGCTACGCATTTTCATTAAGATTCAGTATAATAAACTTTAGTAAATGCCTGATTCCCGACCATGAATCAAGCATTTTCAATAGTTAATTTTTCAGAACAAGATTGTTTTATACGTATACTCAAATAACTTTGCCATGCATTAACACTATTGATTTACGTGTCAGAAAAAGAAACGCTTCATGATATCGTTTTTGAAGGCCGGAATAAGGCCTATGGTGCTTATTTGTTGCATTCAACCTCCGGGCGGAGGATCAGGATCAGCCTCTTAATTTCAATAGTTGTTTTTGTTATTATCATTGCCTTATTTCAGTTCGGCATGATGATTATCCGGCTGCGGCAACCACTTTACCAGATGCCTTCAGTATCAATCGGCCTTGATAATTCATTGCCTACCATTTTCTCAACTGGGCTGGCTACACCTGAGTTAATTCATACGAAATCAGAAGTCTCGGCAAAAAACAAGACTGCCCCGGATTTTGTAAAAGTTTCAGAAACAACATCTGAAGAAATTAAAGAAAGTTCAACCTCCAGCGAAGAATCGATTGAAGCCAAATCGGGGAGTTCATCTCCCGCATCAACAGGTGCTGGAGTTCCCTGGGGATCAGAAGAAGTATTCCTGGTAGCTGACGTGATTCCTCAGTTTGAAGGGGGCAGGGAAGGACTGTCAAAATACCTGAGCCTCAATGTGCATTATCCTGAGAAGGCGATTGACAGGGCATTGAAAGGCACAGTGGTAGTTTGTTTCGTAGTGACAAGTAGTGGGAAAGTAATGGAGGCCAAGGTGGTTAAGGGGATTGATCCTTTACTTGATAATGAAGCATTGCGCGTGGTTTCGGGAATGCCTTACTGGAAGCCGGGCCTCAGGAGCGGGAAACCCGTTAACATTGTACTTACCTTGCCAATCCGCTTTGACCTTAGTCTTCATTTTTCTCGCTGATCAACAGTTCACACTTTTCAGGAATAATATCACCTAGATTCTAAAAAATTGTCGTATTGATTTATGCTGTCTAAACATTATTCTGAAGGAGTACCTTTCTTTAATTGTATTTCCTGACGTACCTTTACCGCTTAAAAGCGAACATTCATGACCTACATAGTAGTAACCGGTGCTGCCGGGTTCATCGGAAGTTGTTTTGTGAATAAACTCAATAATAAAGGGCAAACGAATATCGTAGTGGTGGATGACTTCAGTAACCCTGCCAAAAACCGGAACCTTGAACACAAGTCCATTGCAGGCCGTATCCACCGCGATGAGTTTTTCAAGTGGTTACAGCAGCATGATTCCGAAATAGAAGCAGTTTATCACCTGGGAGCCCGCACCGACACCTCTGAATTCAACCGCTCCATCTTTGATGCCCTCAACCTGAATTATTCGAAAAATGTCTGGGAAGCATGCACAAAAGCAGGAATCCCGCTGGTGTATGCATCCTCGGCGGCTACTTATGGTCTGGGGGAATATGGCTACAGGGATGACCATGAAATTGTTGAACTTCTTAAACCCCTGAACCCCTACGGAGAATCCAAGAACGATTTTGATAAATGGGTACTGAAACAGGAAAAACATCCCCCCTTCTGGGCCGGAGTTAAGTTCTTCAATGTCTATGGTCCAAACGAATACCACAAAGGCCGAATGGCCTCGGTGGTTTTTCACGCATATAACCAGGTACACGACACCGGGAAAGTGAAGCTATTCCGATCACACCGGGAAGGATTTTCTGACGGTATGCAACTCCGTGACTTTGTATATGTAAAAGATGTGGTGGATATTCTCTATTTCCTGATGCGTCTTAAACCCGAACCAGGGTTGTATAATCTTGGGACCGGCAAAGCCCGCGCATTCCGGCATCTTGCCAAGGCTGTATTCACAGCCCTCGATAAACCGGAAAATATTGAATTTATTGATACGCCGGAAGATATCCGTGATAAATATCAGTATTTCACTGAAGCCAACATGGATAAACTAATTCACAAGGCAGGCTATCCCTCTCCATTCTATACGCTCGAAGAAGGTGTTATTGAATATGTACAGGAATTCCTGGTTGAAGGCAGGTACTTTTGATTGTGAATTGCGAATTGCTGATTGTTTGATAAACTTCTTCAAGCTCCCGGTTATCTCTGAAAAGCTTACAACTTTTTATATCCAACAAAGATACATTTCAGAGTTATTCACCTTATATTTGCCTTATTGATAACATTCTTGTATACTGAACTTACCGTTTATTCCGATGCCGGATAATTAACGGCGCAACTTTCCCTCTATTGCAACATATTATGGCCAATTATTCAGGACTCATTCAATAATTACGATAATATAAAATACTTAAGTGTAATAACTAAATCCTAAAATCATGAAAAAGACGATTTCAATTCTTTTAGTCGTTCTGGCGTCTTTGTTCTTTTTTGCCTTTGTTGCAATCACCAACGATAACAATGAGATTAAAATTACCGTGAATGCCGAAAAACAGACTAAATTCGATATGTCACACAACGGCAAAACAATAAAGGGACTAAAAACACCCTATGAAATTACTATCATTACTTCGGATGACAATTTCATATTTAAAGCCGAAAACATGAAGACCAATCTAAAAGTAAAAGCTGAGAGGCCAAATAAAAGTAGAATGATTGGTGAATGGCCAATCGTAGTTATTGTTATCGACAACGACAAAATGTCAACCTTCGGATTAGAATAATAAACTGTCCATAATAAATAAGGCTAAGCAAGGTGGGTTTTCCAACTGCACTTGGCCGACAATAAAACAAACCTCGCCTTGCCCGTAAACATAATTATTAAGCTGAATACTGTTAAAAAATAATATCATTCCTGAGATTGCATTCTTACGTTTAATCTAGCAACCATATTATCCATTATTTAATCCTGTAATAATGAAACAACTTCTCTTCACCCTGTTTCTGGCAACTTTATTGATTTGCCAGGGTGCTTTCGCACAAAAAAACGAAGACCTTTCCGGGAAAATCCCGGTTAGCCCGGATGTTAAAATCGGAACCCTTAAAAACGGACTAAAGTATTATATCAAATACAATAAAAAGCCCGAAAAGAAGGTAGAACTCCGGCTTGCCGAAAATGCGGGAGCTATCCTTGAGGACGACAGTCAGCAGGGATTAGCTCACTTCATGGAGCATATGAATTTTAACGGTTTGAAACATTTTCCCGGCAACGAACTGGTTCATTACCTTCAGAGTATCGGGGTGTCATTTGGCAACGACCTCAACGCCTACACAGGATTTGATGAAACAGTCTATATCCTGCCTGTCCCGGCTGATGATCCCGGTAAACTGGATAGTGCATTCATGGTCCTGGCTGACTGGAGCGGTTCGGCCCTCCTATCAGGGGAAGAAATTGAAAAGGAACGCGGCGTAATCCTGGCCGAAAGCCGGTTAGGTAAGGGAGCTGACGACCGCATGATGAAAAAATGGCTGCCTGCTATGTTTAATGGCTCGAAATATGGAAACCGCCTCCCTATCGGCAAGGATTCCATCATTGAACACTTTGATCATGCTGTTCTTCAGCAATTCTACCGCGACTGGTACAGGCCTGATTTACAAGCTGTTATCGTTATTGGCGATATTCCGGTCGAAAAAGCTGAAAAAATGATCATCGAAAAATTCAGCGGTTTTACAAACCCAGCCATTACACGCGAAAGGCCGGCATCATTTGAGGTTAAGCCTTATACCAAAAACAAAGCGATGGTATTGAGCGACAGTGAAGCCGACAGAACTTCCATTCTTCTAAAAGGAAACTCTCTTCCAAGAAAACCCGTCATCACCCTGGCCGACTACCAGAATAAAATGGTCAATGAACTATCCTTCAAAATGTTAAACTCAAGATTTGAAGAATTGAGAAATTCAGCGAATCCACCGTTTGTTTATGCCTATGCCTACCTTGGAGGTGGATGGGCAAGAGGATATGAGAGTTTCACCCTTGGCGCTATGAGCGGAAGCACTGAAATAGAAAAGGCAGTAGAAGCGCTGGTTACCGAAAGTATCAGAGTGAAAAAGTATGGGTTTACCGATGCAGAACTATTGAGAGCCAAAGCATCGATGATTTCGGATTACGAAAAAAAGTACCTCGAACGCGATAAAACCGAATCCGGAGATCTTACATGGGAATATGTAAGCAATTTTTTCGAAAAGGATGCAATCCCCGGAATTGAGTGGGAATATAATTTTGTGAAATCCCATCTTGATGAAATAACGCTGAAAAGTTTCAACGAAATCAGAGGGAAAATTGATATTGACAACAAATTTTTCGCTTATGTCACCGCCAAAACCCAGCCCGGACTTCCTTCGGACATTCAGCTGATGGGCTGGATTGAAACTTCATTGAAGAAACCAGTCGAACCCTATACCGAAAAGAAAATCTCCTCATCACTCCTGGAAAAAGAACCGGTAGCCGGAAAAATTGTCGATAAGGTTACCAATGAAAAACTTGGTACCACTACCTTCACCTTAAGCAATTATGCAACGGTATGCATTAAGCCCACTGATTTTAAAAACGATGAGATCCTCCTGAAAGGACAACGCTTTGGCGGATTCAGTTTATACGCGGGTGAAGATTACCAGAGTGCACAATGGTGTAACAATGTGGTGGAAGATATGGGTTATGGAAAATTTACAAAGTCGGACCTCACAAAGTTTTTGTCCGGAAAAAATGTAAATGTCAACCCTGCTGTAGTTGAATACACTGAGTATATTGATGGAAACAGTACTATCAAAGATCTGGAAACCATGTTCCAGTTGCTTTACCTGAAATGTACCTCTCCCCGCAAAGATGCTGAAGCCTTCCAATCCTATGTAAGCCGGTCTAAACAATCCCTTGAATCGGTAAAACAGAATCCGCAGTACCTTTTTATGGATTCAGCATATAATACACTTTATCAGGGCAACAAGAGGGCACATATGATTGAGAGCACAGCCGATTATGACAAAATCAACATTGATCATGCAATGGCTTACTATAGGGAACGGATATGTAACCCAGCCGGGATGTACTATACCATTGTCGGTAGTTTCACCGAAGCCCAGATTATCCCGCTTATCGAGAAGTACATTGGTGGGTTGGTACCTGCCGAAATCAATTCACAGTATAAAGATATTGGCTTGTTTCCTGTAACCGGGAGCAAATCCTTTACCCTGCGCAAAGGCTCGGAACCCCAGGCAATGCTGATGCATTATATTACGGGAAAAATGCCTTACAATGTCGATGATAACTTTATGCTGGTTCAACTTAATGAAGTGTTAAACAATAAGATCATCGATACTATCCGCGAAAAGATGAGTGCCATTTATGGCGGTGGATGCGGAGGAACACTACAAAAATACCCGAGAGAAGAATTCCTTATACAAAGTTACTTCCCATGCAGTCCCGACAATATCGAAAAAGTGCACACAGCCTTCCTTGATTTGGTTGCAAGCGCCAAAGCAGAAAACGGAATCACTGAAAACGACTGGCAGAAAGCGCGGGAACCAGCCATTGAAAAGAATAAGGTTGACCTGAAAAAGAATGATTACTGGCTGAATATTTTACAGTCATCTTTCCTCAATGGAACTGACCCGGAACGGATTCTTACAAAGGAAGCAAGGCTAAAGGCAATAAAACCGGAACAACTTGTGGAGACTGCCCGGAAATTCTACTCCACACCAAATATTTTCAAAGCTGAATGGTTGCCTGAAATTAAAAAATGATGATATCATCCTCAAAATGAGTGGCTAAGGCGAATCAATGTGAAGGGTTAAGTGGAAGTTGACGCTTCAATATCGGCAATTGTTAGCAGTTATATATTATAAGAACGAGCAGGTCGTGAATAACTTCCTGCTCCTTCGCATTTAAGCAAAGACGGATTACACTCCGGCATGTTACTCTTGTCAAATCTTTATAAAGTTAAACTCCTGCCTTTATAACTCGCTCCTTATCTCAAGCAGAAACCGTTTAATCCGCTGTAAAGAAATTACAATTTCCTGTTCCGACGGAGCCGTCTTGCGTTGATGTTTCAGCTGTTGTTTCGCTCCCTCAAGTGTGTATCCCTTTTCCTTGATGAGGTGAAAGATCGTATGAAAATTATCTACATCAGCCTTTGTGAACAAACGGTTTCCCTTATTATTCCGGTGTGGCTTAATGATATCAAATTCATTCTCATAAAAACGGATCAGCGACGTATTTACGCCAAACATCTCAGACACTTCCCCGATGCGGTAGTAAAGCTTGCCTATTTCTTTGGTTCTCAGAGGCATGGAGTTTATTTTTGATTGCGGATTGCGGATTGCGGATTGCGGATTGCGGATTGCGGATTGCGGATTGCGGATTGCGGATTGCGGATTGCGGATTGCGGATTGCGG
>JANXXZ010000295.1 GCA_025350385.1 Bacteroidales bacterium | reverse complement strand
TACCAGGTATTTTTTCGAGATGATGTCAAAAAGATCAACTGCTTTCTCCGATTTAAAGGTTATGGTTTTTGCTTCCTTGAAAGGGTTGAAGTACAGGAATTCCGGGTATTTGTTTTCTCCGTAAAAATCAGTGGCATTACAGTCAAGCTCCAGAATTCCTTCAACATCCGTGGTATGGACAATGGCGCCGAACACACCAGCTATAGACGTGCTGTAGAGGCTGAACATGGATTCTTTCGGCTGGCCTGCAACCCATTTTGGGCCATCACCTATTGAAACAGGTGAAATCCCTTTCAAAGCAGGATTATTGTAATCATCCATTTTCCTGATGCCTTCATAACCGATGATACCATGTGTAATGTCTTTTATCTCCGGGAGCCATTGATGTGCGGTATCTGCCTCATCAGGATAAAACAGGCGGGAAGCATTTACAGCGTTCAGCATGTATTTGCCGATCGCTTTTGCATACCGGGGTTCATATTTTACCATGGGAACAAGAGGCCAGGCCATGGCAACGGAATTCATAAAGAAACCATACCCGCCGCCATCTGTTATGCTTCCCTGGAGGCCATACACATCGTAATTCCCCCAGCGTTCGGCAATTACGCCCCAGCCGTAGCGGCCATCTTTTGCCTGGCAGCCGTCGAATATCCAGTTGAGCAGTTTGGTAACATCATAATTGGTTCCCTTTTCGGCATTGAGCCTGGCAGCAGTATAAGCTCCAAACGGGAGCAGGATTTCATAAAAGCGGCTTTCTTTCTGGCTTAATAATGCTTCTGTCGCGCTTTTTGCTCCCTTAAGGTAGCACTCATCCCCGAATTTGTGATAGGCTGAATATAATACCCATGCATGCCCCCCGGCGGCGTCCTGCTGCCTGAAAACATTGTTGTTCATCCCTTTCATCAGGGCATAGTCGAAAAAAGAGTAATTATAATCACCGTGCAGGGTTGAATCGGCTTTATAAAACTGGTCAGCGATTGAACGCTGAATGAGTTCGGTGTTCTCAACGGTTGGATAGAGCGCAGCAACCCCGTAATACAATACATTCGGGTACACATCGTACCACCAGTCGCGGCCGTAACCGCCCCCAGCCATTGCTACTGCCGGGTTTGTATTATTCATCACAATGTTCCACTTATTTTCCTTGTTAAAGTAATTCTGTGACATTTTAACGAAGTTAAAGCCGTGTTGGTTAGTCTTGTCGATACCAAGCAATCCGGCGCTTATAAGGGCATTGTAAGAGGTAAGTGCTTCGTGGAACTCCCCGTTATTGTGTTTCGGGCCCTGGCGCACATCCCCGATCACAGTATAAAGCCCGTAAGTAACCTGGTCGAAATTATGCCGGGCGCTGTCGAGCCAGATCAGGGGACCGTCGGCAGTGTTATTACTGAAATTGAAAACCAGGCTGTCGAATTGCAGGGCTTTTTGCCTCCAGTTTATGATTTTATACGGTTCAGGCTTATCGGGCATCTGTTCTATCCGCGCAATAGATGTCTGCTCAACCGCAACACCTGTGTTGTTCTGACAGGAAGTGATGGTCAACATAGCTGCAAAGAGGAGAAATACAAAGCCGGTCTTATTCATGTGTTAATAATTTGTATTAAATGGTCACTTGGAATTACTCACAAATTGTTAATTTTAAAGGTGTTCGTGAGCTAAAGGTTCGCTATGATTGGTTTTATTTTCATGTTTGGTTGGCCTCGTCAAAGCTTTGACGAGGTGGCTATTTCATCTTATAATTTGCTTAGATATGATTCTTTCATGATGTTTTTAGCCAGAGGAATGGAAAGCATTTGCAACACAGCAACAATAATGAGTGAATACCTGAGCGCAAAGGTTTCGGAAACATAAAAGGCCAGGAAAATGAACAGCCCGAGTCCCAGCACCCTGCCTGTATAAAGCCCGAATTCGTGGTTAAGGATATATGCGTATTTGTTGCGGTTTTCACGTTTCGAAACCACATCGATTACTTTCATCATGATGGGATAATAGGCAAGGTCGTGGAGCGGCTGAAAAAAGACTTTGCACAACACGAACACCATGACACCGATCATTGACAGTTCAATGCCATTCACAATAGTTCCGATCAGGAAGAGAGTAATACCTACCCCAAAAATGAGGATGCGGTGTTTCGGTTTGGCAAAACGGCCCAGCATGTATATAAGGATTGCCGTCAGTCCGCCGCTTATTCCCTGGATAAGCCCGAGCGAGCCTTCTTTGCCGACGTATTTCATGATGAGCATTGCCGGAGCGGTAACCAGGAATCCCTGTACCAGGCCTTTCAGCGCTGCAAGCAGGATTTGTTTATTCCATAGTCTGTCGAAGCGGAAATAAAGGAAGTCTTTCTGAACAGGGTTTTCGAATTTTCCGCGGGCCAGCGAGAAACAGGCCAGGATGGTAATCACGAAAACCATTAAGGTTACCACGCGGTATCCTTTATAGATA
>JANXXZ010000241.1 GCA_025350385.1 Bacteroidales bacterium | reverse complement strand
GGGGGATTGAATTGTTTTTCAAGTGGATAAAACAGCATTTAAAGATCTTAACATTTTGGGGGCAAAGCGAAAATGCTGTAAGGACACAGGTTTGGATAGCAATATCAACTTATGCCCTGGTTATTATTGCTAAAAAGAAATATAACACTTAATGAAAAATGAAAAAGTAGCATAATCTGTATATTTCACGATGATTACTCTTTTTTAACACCTTTTATAACTAAATGCCCGGTTTTAAAACAGCATCCTACCTGATAATGCTCTTCCGTACCTTGTTTTTCGGTATTTTTGCACATTCTGAATGTTGACCAATGTAACGTTCCTACTTACCTTTCACCTCCTGATGAAATTCCTAAAAACAGCTACCCTCCTATCGATCCTTTTCCTCAGCCTGACTGGCTATGCCCAGATCCTTAACCGGCAGCAGTCACAATCAGGTCAGCAGGAAGGAACAGAAGGTGACCAGGATACCAAAGCGAAAGAAAAGGATAACTCGGCTATAAGCCCTGATACTGCCAGAGTACAGATATATACCTTAAATATGCAGGCAGCCTATACCCTGCTGCCCTTTAAAGCACCTTTGCACAATTTCCAGGATTATGACCCGGTGCAGAAAGCAGGGAATATGTATGCCACACTTGGAAATGCAGGTACTGCCTCACTGCCACTCACTTACAGATTGCACGCCGACCCCGGTTTTACATACAGCTATGGTGTTTTTGCTCTTTACCAAATTAACCAGGACAGTATCCGGTACATGCTGCCCGAAAAGCCATTCTCGGAACTTCGTTATGTGATGGGCAAGGCAAAAGAACAACAACTTACTATTGTCCACAGCCAGCAGGTCCGAAAAGGCCTCACAATAGGACTGAACGCACGTTTTGCCAATTCACCCGGACTATACCTGCGCCAGAAATCTCACTTTGCTTCCGGGTATTTTACCGTTCACTATGTACTGCCTTCCAACCGCTACGGGGTCTTTACAAGCTATATGACCGACAAATTCTACACCTATGAAAACGGGGGTATCCTGTATGATTCGGTATTTAAAGATAATACTTCGAGTAAACGCCAGGAGGTTTTAGTTCATCTCAGTAATTCCATTAACAGGACTAAAAATACAGGGATCGTTCTTCAACAATACATCAATATTCAGAAACAAAAAAGCAAAAGTGTTGACTCCACTGATTTGTTGACCAGAACCCGGCGGTTTGATGCCGGCCGTTTTATTCATACATTCAAATACAGCAGGCTGACCTCCGCTTTCCAGGATGATGACCAGTCGCATGCCGGTATAAATTATAGAATATACCCAGTAACCTATGGTGATTCTATTCATACGCTGGATTCAATTTATCATATACACATTGAAAATAACCTGGTATACTCAAACATTGAACCTGACACTGCTACCAGCAGTACACCGATTCAGTATTCATTTGGCATCAGCCAGCATTTCGACAAAATTGGTTATGGCAACTTAGTGTCGCAGGCAAACTTCCAGGATCCGGCATCTATATTCAGCAGGACGCAAATTGTAAGCTCCTCAAGCAAACAGGAACAATATACCCAGATAATCCCATTCGGAACCCTGAAAGGAATTATTGCACGGAAAACCTATTTTTTAGCCAACGGACGTCTTTCAATCGGGGGATACAACAGCGGCGACTATGAACTCTCAGGCAGTTTCTACCAGCACTTTGGCCCCAAAGGTAATGCAGGTCGGATCTTCCTGGTTGCGACCAAGGGCCTCACCCATCCTGATTACTTTTTCAACCGCTATATTTCTAATCATTTTCGCTGGGATAATTCACTGAAACCGCAGGACTACGAACTTGGGACAGCAGGAATTGATTTATTGGGATATTATATAGCCGTGAATTTTACCCGTATAACAAACTATACTTTCCTGAATTCATCCATGCAGCCGGAACAATCGGTCGGCGGCCTGACGATTACCCGGGCTGATGCTTCAAAAATATTCAGACCCGGGAAATGGATTATTGATACCCGGTTTACGTATCAGAAGGTTTCCCATTCAGGTGTTCTCCAATTACCTGAATTGGTTGCAAGAGCATCAGTAAGTTATAATTTGCTTCTTTTCAATAATGTGTTACACGCGCAGGTTGGGATCAGCACCCAATACAACAGTGCATATTACGCTGATGCCTATAATCCGGCCTTGAGAATGTTTTATCGCCAGGACAGTTTACTTACAGGGAATTATCCCTTTTGTGATGCGTTTATTAACATGCGTGTGAAACGGGCACGTATCTTTTTCAAATATCAGCATTTCAATGCCGGCTGGTTCGGCTATAACTATGAAATGATTCCCGGCTATCCCGGCGCTGATGCTGCGCTTAAGGTGGGAGTGAGTTGGGTGTTTTATGATTAGAGGAAGAGGAGTTATTCGTTATTCGTTATTCATTATATGTTAAATGTTATGCTTTATTGAATGTAAGACAAAAGTAAAAAGACAAAAGTAGAACGATTGAAGTGTGGGATTCCCATACATTTTGGCATTCATACGAATCAGATATCAGCTGTCTCTCTTAAAATTTCGTTGCCTCATCGCTTCAAAAACCAATATTGCCGCACTTACCGAAACATTCAGGGAATCGGCAATACCCAGCATAGGAATAATTACCTGGGCAGAACTGTATTCAAGCCACAGGCTACTGAGACCCGTAGATTCAGTTCCCATAATAAATGCTGTTGCCCGGGTATAATCTTCCCTATGATATGGTTGAGCATTTTGTGTCAGAGCCGCAGCATAGGAATTGATCTGTTTTTTATGAAGCCATTCCTGAACATGGTCAACAGAACTTGCCACAACCGGGCAGGTAAATATGCATCCCAGGCTCGACCTTATCGTGTTCGGGTTGTATAAATCGGTAAGCGGATCACATATGATCACTGCATCCACAGCTGCTGCATCGGCCGTACGCATAACAGCACCCAGGTTTCCCGGTTTCTCAACG
>JANXXZ010000227.1 GCA_025350385.1 Bacteroidales bacterium | reverse complement strand
CACTTAACGAACTGATCAACATATCATTACTATATACTTTGTGCGCTACACTAATCACAAATTCAGGAATAACAGGATTGACCTTTGCTGGCATAATTGAACTTCCGACCTGTTGCTGCGGAATGCTGATTGTTCTTTCACCGGCAATGTCAGAAGCAAGAAGCCGAAGATCTGATACCATTTTCTCGAGATTGACTGCGTGCGATTTCAGGATCGCATGAACCTCAACAAATGAGTCAAGATTGCTGGTTGCATCTGCCAGGTTTTCACTCCTGGTTATTGGTAGATTTGTAATTTTTTGTAAGGTAGGAACAACTTCCATAATAAAGAACCTGGGGACTCCAATGCCGGTGCCAATAGCGCTGCCACCAAGATTCACCACCTTGATGCGTTCAAAACATTTTGAAACCCGCCACCAGTCACGCGACAAAGCATCATTATATGTACTGAACAATTTCCCAAACGAAGAGGGAACAGCCTCTTGCATTTGAGTATAGGCAATTCGAAGTTCATTGCGGTAAAGTGTCTCACTCTTTTCTATTCCTTGCCGCAACAGGTTGATCTTTTCTTCCAGTTCCGTCAGTAACTGGATGACAGCAATTTTAAGTGCCGTAGGAATTACATCATTGGTCGATTGGAAGATGTTGGCATCTTCAATCGGATCAATAAACTCATAGTCTCCAGGTTTGTAGCCCAACCGTACCAGGGCAGAATTGGAAATTATTTCATTCACATTCATATTAATGCTCGTACCTGCGCCTCCGCTGATGGCAGGAACAATAAAATGCCTGATGTGCTCTCCGGCAATGACTTCGGATGCTGAAGCAGCAAGGGCATCAAGTGTATCTGAATCAGGCAGTTTAAATGGTAAGGTTGTATTTTGGTATTTTGTCAGAACAGCTGTGCGGAATTTTTTTGCTGTCAGATAACAGGCTAATTTAACTGTTCCGATTGCCTTATACCATTCAACAGGAAATGACGTAATATCAGGAAAATTATTCCTGGCACGAAGAGAATGGATTCCATAAAGAACTTCTGCCGGAACCTGCATGGAACCCAGTGAATCAATTTCCTCCCGCACATTTAATTCGTTTGTCATAGGTATCCCAAATCATCCTGATTAATAAGTTACTTACCGGCCAGGAGCACAATCTTCTTCTGAATCGCACCTTGTGTTGTATTCAAAGAACAAATATACATGCCATTAGTTAGAACCTCTCCTGATTCGCAGGTCCCGTTCCAGTAAACTTCATGCGTCCCGGCTACTGCCGATGAATTACGCAATTTCCTCACAACTCTGCCGTGATTATCATAAATGGTTACTTCAGCCTTACATGCAGCGGGCAAAGAATATTGTATCAATAAGTTTCCGGAAACTGAAGGAATAAAAGGATTGGGAGATAGCGACATGGATGCTTCTGATTTAACTGGTTCAGCCCACCCAACCTGGATATCATCCAGACTGATTTTATATGCTGAACGTCCATAGGTTCCTGCAACCAATGTGCGGGTTGGTTCATGAATCTTCAAAGCAGTAACTGGCACACTTCCGATTCCTTCGGCCAGTGCATACCAGTTCTGACCGGTATCTTTTGTAAAAAAAGCGCCTGCATCCGTACCAACAATAATTGTATGATTCAGGGGATCGATGGCAAATGCATCAACCGGCAATTGGGGAAGATTTCCGCTGATATTTTCCCAGGTTGTACCTTTATCCACCGACCGGAATACATAGGGTAATGGCTCATCCCACCTGAAACCCGAAAATGTTGCATAAATCGTATTTTCGTCGGTCGGATCAGTTGCAACGCGCGTAACATAACGATCAGGTAAACCATTTGTTATGTTTTGCCACGAAACACCCCCATCCGAAGTAATACTTACCCTTCCGTCATCCGTTCCCGCTATAACTACATCCGGGTTAACCGATGAAATTGCCATACAGGAAATAGTATGCCAACTACTGCCATCATTTCCTTTCGTAAGATCGTCTGATACCGGTGCCCATCCATAGCCTCCGAATTCGGATTTCCAAACCCGGTAGGTGCCAAGATACAATACATCTGGGTCGAGAGGATGCATAACATACGGCATTGACCAGTTTTTACGGTCACCTTGCATATTACCAGGAATAATGTAGCTGAAATTATAGCCGCCATCAATTGACTTACATAGTCCCCCGTTCTGATATTCTGCATAGATTGTTGTCGGAACATTATAATTTACCAGGCAATAGAAGCCGTCTCCGCCAAGTATCGCTGACCATTGGTTAATATTACCGGCCCAGGTAAATATGGTATTGTTATCCTGCGTGCCACCATACAACCGTTCGGGATTCTGGTAATCAATTTCTACTTCATAAAATTGTGTAAAAGGAATCTGGTAGAATTTATACCAGTTGACTCCTTTGTCATAACTCCTGAACAATCCACCGTCATTGCCTTCCAGTATCCTTCCATTTACAGGATCAATAACCATAGCATGATGATCAACATGGATAGTTCCGATGTCGTAACCGGCAAGTTTAATCCAGCTCGCGCCTCCGTTATCGGTTCGCCACAATTCAACTCCCATTACATAGGCCCTGTTGGCATCATGAGGGTCAACACGTATCTGACCAAAATACCATCCAAAATTGCTGTTCATCCCCTGTATAGCAGCATCACTGGTCTGTATCCATGAAGATCCTCCGTCAGCTGTTTTAAAAACATCGACCGACGAAACATCATCACAGAATGCATAAACCACATCAGGATTTGAAGGAGCAATAGCCAGTCCGATCCGGCCCATTTCATATGTTGGCAGGCCGTTTGACAGTTTTTGCCACGAATCGCCACCATCGGTCGACTTATATATACCGGTACTATATCCGAATGA
>JANXXZ010000219.1 GCA_025350385.1 Bacteroidales bacterium | reverse complement strand
ATAGACGCATCCTATTTGGGCAGTGGTGTTTATCTATACACTGTAACCGCCGGACAGCAGAAATTCACAAGGAAGATGATTGTTAAATAATAGTAAAATAATAATGTTCTGAAAGGCTGTCTTGCGGAAGGCAGCCTTTTTTGTGCTTTTTAGGAAAATTGAATTCAGGTGACAGGAGAGAAGAGACCTGCTTACTCTGAGCTTTTAATGTAAAGCGAAATTAATCCTGTTCAGGCAGAAATGATTGAAAACCTGGAAGAGTAAAGAATGCCAAAATATATGCAGCTTTTTGTATCTTTGCAGCCCTTTGGAATGATATGCTGATCAATGAGATAAAATACCTGGTTGCCAAGGATATTCGGCTTGAACTCAAGCAGAGGTATGCTTTCAATGGCATCCTGCTGTACGTGGTTTCAACAATATTTGTGTGTTACCTGTCGTTTACGCGTATCATTGACGCGGAAACCTGGAATTCTCTTTTCTGGATCATTATGCTGTTTGCAGCCGTGAATGCCGTGTCGAAAAGTTTTGTCCAGGAAAGCATCAGCCGGCAGCTTTATTATTATACACTTGCAAGCCCCCAGGCCATTATCCTGTCGAAGGTCATCTATAATTCATTCCTGATGTCCATTCTGTCCGCCTTATGCCTGCTGGTTTTTACAGCCTTAATGGGAAGTTTTATAACGAGTTACCTGGTTTTTATGGCTGCGCTGTTTTTAGGCAGCCTTGGTTTTTCAGCAGTACTGACCATGATAGCGGCCATTGCATCACGCACAAACAACAACTTCGCTCTGATGGCAATATTGAGTTTCCCGCTCCTGCTTCCACTGCTTCTTGTATTGATGCATGTTTCAGCTTCCGCTCTCACCGGCGGCGACATCACACAAAACCTTACTTACCTTGCGGCTATCCTGATGCTTGACTTCATTGTGATAGCGCTCTCATACATCCTGTTCCCTTACCTCTGGCGCGATTAAGTGCCTCAACCTCACTCCGATAAAGAAAAACTCTAAGATATGGGATTTACATTCAAAAAAGATTGGTGGAAATTTTTAGGAATTGCCCTGGTAATGTATAGCATAATTGCCGGCTTCCTTGTCCGGGTTCCTGTTCTTGAAGTGATCGGGGAGTCGATCCGCAACCTGTTTTATCACGTGGTAATGTGGTTCGCCATGATGATTATGTTTGTAATTGGCCTGGTGAGCAGTATCCGCTATCTCTCGGCCTTCGACATGAAATACGACCGGCTGGCTTCACAATCGGTTAATATAGGTCTCTTTTTCGGGGTATTAGGCATTGTGACCGGCATGGAATGGGCTAATTTTACCTGGGGCACACCCTGGACCAACGATCCGCAGTTAAACGGGGCCGCAGTGACAATCCTGGCTTACTTTGCCTACCTTGTGCTCCGGAGTTCGATGGATGAAGATCATAAGCGGGCCCGCATTTCGGCTGTCTATAATATTTTTGCCTTCGTGCTGCTTATTGTTTTTATCGGGATACTGCCCCGCATCGCCACCAGTTCCCTGCATCCTGCAGCCGGCGGAAACGCATCAACCATGGCCACACTTGATAATTCACTCCGTATGGTATTTTATCCTGCCATAGTAGGCTGGATACTGATCGGCTGCTGGCTGATCCAGATCAGGCAACGCCTGGCTGATATAAGGAACCGCATACTCGAATCAGGAAATCAATAGGAAAAACCAGCCCAGCCTGGCCAAAACAATTTCTAAACTCCAATTGTTAAATAGATTGTTATGATAGAATCAAAACTTTTTGTAGTAGTAATAGTACTGTCCACTGTATTTGCCGGACTTGCGGCATACCTCGTGTACCTCGACCTGAAAGGCAGGAAACTCGAGAAACAACTCAACGACAAAGAAAAGGAATAATCCAATGAAGAAATCGCATATTGTAATCATCGTTTTTATAGTGGTTGCCATCGGGGTGGTGATCAGCCTCTTAATGAACACCAGTACGTATAGCAATTTTGCCATGGCTTCAAATAACCAGGGAAAGGATTTTCACGTCATTGGGAAACTTGATAAATCCAAGCCCATTATTTACGATGCCAAATTCAACCCTAATGAGTTCTCATTTTATATGACCGACGAAAAGGGTGAAATCAAAAAGGTGGTTTACAGCGGGGAAAAACCCCAGGATTTTGAGAAACCTGCCCAGTTGGTCGTAATCGGGTGCATGTCGGGCGACAGCATTTTCAAGGCGAAAAGCCTTTTGATGCAATGCCCGTCGAAATACAACGATAAGCAAAAGCCGCAGGAATACGGTAAAAAGGAGTTTGATGCCGTTAAAATGTAACCTGGAGCGGAAATGAAGTTACTTTCCTGAAATCAATAGTCCGGAAATATTTCTTTTACCGCAAGGACGCAAAGTTATAATTCGCTGAAATTCAACACTATAGGACGCAAAGACTTGATTTCTTATCTTGCTGGTAATTAAAGGATTGAAAATTATTATCGAACTATCGGAAATGATCATACTTTTTTTATTTCTGCTGTTTGAACAACCGCAAATAAAAATGAACTTGATCTGTAAAATAAAGAGGCTGCCCGATTAAGACAGCCTCTTTATTATTTCTGAATGGTTATATCGGTATGGACAGTTCTGCTAGTATTCAAAAGTGATTTTTAAGTCGTCGAAATACGCAAGTTTCTTTCCCGAATATCCGTAAATCTTAACCTGCCAGTTTTTCTGGATCGGTTGATCAATAGGAAAATAAGCGGTAAATTCAAACCATTTGCCGGGGGATTCAACGGTTTTTGTCAATGAATACGATTTCCATATTTTATTGACATTGTTTTCGTTAATGTCCATAACTATACCGAGATTTTCGGAAGGATCAGGACTATTGACCCATCCATTCACAACAACCCTTTTGGGCAGTTTCTGGCTAATGTTTTCAAAAAATTCACGGTAAGTATAAGTATAAAGGATTTTGTCATCCACTTTCGAGACAAATTCTCCGGAATGCGCTTTCCCATTCTCCATTTTTACCACAGTCACTTCATTAATCCAGGAAGGGATCATGGCTGCTGCGTTCTCCATGTCGTTTGTAATAACAACCTGGTTTTGTTCAGCCTGCCCTGAAGCAGGAATGGCATTCTGATTTGAATTTGAACAACCGTAAACAAAGAGGCCGGCAAGGGCAATAAATAGTACGTTTTTCATAAGAAGTTGATTTTAAATTAAATGATCTTAGCCAAATTAGCTGCGAAAATACAACTTTTTCAAAAAGCAACTATGGTAAACCGCTTGTTATTATTTCGTAGTTTCGTCAGAGGAATAAGTATCTGCGCATTCATCACTGAATTCATAACACATGCCATTTAAAAGCCTTGCTGAATTTATAAATACGCTTGAAAAGGCCGGTGAACTCATCCGCGTTAAAGAATTTGTATCGCCGTATCTGGAAATTGCAGAGATAACTGACCGCTTCAGCAAAAATGAAGGCAAAGCCTTGCTTTTTGAGAATACGGGAACAGGTTTCCCTCTCCTGATCAATGCCATGGGTAGTGAACGCAGGATGTGCCTTGCCCTCGGAGTAATTAGTCTGAATGAGCCAGGCCAAGACATCCTGGAACTTGCCGGCGGAATAATGAGCCCCAGGGAATCGTTCATGAGTAAGCTTGCCCTGCTTCCCACCCTTGCCGGGATTGCGTCCTGGATGCCCCGCAGCATAAAGGGCCGCGGAAAATGCCAGGAAGTGGTGATGGAGTCGCCGGATTTATCAAAACTTCCTGTTCTGACCTGCTGGCCGTATGATGGCGGACCGTTTATTACATTACCGGTTGTTCATACTGTTCACCCGGAAACCGGTCAGCGGAATGTCGGCATGTACCGTATGCAGGTTTTTGGCAGCACCGAAACCGGAATGCACTGGCATTTGCATAAAAACTCGGCAGCGCATTACCGGGAATATAAACGGCTTGGAATGAAGATGCCTGTGGCAGTCGCGCTGGGAGGCGATCCGGCCTATACCTACTCTGCAACGGCGCCCCTGCCCGAAAACGTGGATGAATACCTCCTGGCGGGCTTTCTGCGAAAGAAAAGAGTTGAACTGGTCAAATGCATTACTTCGGATATTGAAGTACCAGCGGATGCTGATTTCATCCTTGAGGGCTTTGTGGATCCGTCCGAAGAACTGGTATTGGAAGGCCCTTTTGGCGACCATACGGGGTTCTATTCCCTCGCCGACCTTTATCCCCGCTTCCATATAACCTGTATTACGCACAGGCGCGATGCCGTTTATCCTGCAACCATTGTGGGCATCCCGCCACAGGAAGACGCCTGGATCGGCAAAGCTACCGAACGGATCTTCCTGGCCCCAATACGGCTTTCCATGCTGCCTGAAATCGTTGACATGGTAATGCCTGTTGAAGGCGTTTTTCACAACATTGTGATCGTCAGGATCAGGAAAACTTACCCCGGACAAGCTTCGAAAGTAATGAACTCCTTATGGGGTGCAGGGCAGATGATGTTTAACAAAATTCTTATAGTACTCGACAGGGAGATTGACCTGAATGATTATCAGCAGGTTGTAAAAGTGGTATGTGAAACCGTGAATCCTGATGATATTATTTTCAGCAAAGGTCCCGTGGATGTACTTGATCATTCGAGCAGCCGCTTTGCCATCGGGAGTAAACTGGGAATTGATGCCACCGACAAATTGCCGGGTGAAAGTAATGTAGCTGTCGGGAATGAACAGTTCCTAGATCAGTTACATATCCGTACTGGAGAAAAAGATAACCTCTTTGATTTTTCGTTGCTTGAAATGGGCTTCCCTATACTGATTGTAGCTATTGATAAAAGCAGGAAAAGCCAGGTAAAAGAACTTCACAGGAATCTTGCAGAATCAGGAGCGCTGGCAGGGCTCAAATGTGTTTTATATATCGACAGGCGGGCTGCCGGACTGGGCTGGGGCGACATTGCATGGCTTGTTGCCAACAATATTGACCCGTTACGCGATTGTTTCTTTGCAACCGGCAGCGAAAATAATAATTCCGGTCCACTTGCCATTGACGGCACTATGAAAACCCGGGAATTGGATCACTTTGACAGGGAATGGCCCAATATTATAGTAATGAGCGATGAAGTGATTGAGGAGATTGATCACCGCTGGGAAAATCTGGGATTGGGAGCATTCCTTCCTTCTCCTTCCCTGCGTTATAAGCCGCTGGTAATCAATGAGGGCGCTGTGGCGGTGAAATAGGTTGATGTTGGTTGATGTTAATTCGGGTTATACAGAAGTTGCAACAAGTAAGCAGGCCTTTCCATCAGGACACAAAATTAATAACTAAGACATAAGATGATAAAATTATGATGACCTTATCATTGATCCTTTCCATTCTGTTCGTTCTCGGAACCGGTTTTTACAAAGTTTATAGGAGCCACTCAAATGTGGTTGAAACAATAGAGTTTGGACGTGAATATAGAAATAAATTCAATGAATTCACTAATAAGTTTTTAGCACATATGATGATTATAGTAAGCAAGGAAATTTTGACGGTGAATTATACATATGGCTTACAAAGCACTCAAATAAAATTCAGAATGATGTAGGAGTGTTTGGCATAATGGATTATATAGCCCCGTTCCAAACTTATCATGTGCCAAACTATCATATTATTTTAAATACGATCCCAAAATTCAGGGAAGGGACAGTTGTCAATTTTGATGTAAATTCTGTTGATGATTGTTTATTACGTCATCTCGGTCATGAAGAAGAAAGAATTAAAAATAAAGAAAAGAATTTAAGAAACCCATTTATTTGGTTCAGGTGGGGCTTTCAGGAGATTCTAAGTATTCCTATCTATTTCTTAGGTTGGTTTGGAATATTTAATTCGAGAACAATCGAGAGAATTACTAATAACATCATATTCAAACTGTTTTCCGGCATTATTGCTTTGGTCATATTTATTAGTAGTATTGTGACTATTATTCAAGGTAAAGAAGCGACAATTGAATATTTACACCACTTTATAGGCAAGTAGATGAAATGCAACATTATGAGATAATACAATACCTGTTGCAACACGGGCTAAGCTTGGTTTGCTTCTGAACGCGCAAGGCCAACAATAAGCCAACCCTGCCTAGCCCGGGAACGCAATCGATAGCCACAGACCTCTATTACCCTCCGGAGTGGGTGCTTCCCGGAGATGAGCTGTTTTTGGGAGACAATAGCAAGATTGTATGATTATACTGCAAACGGGATGAATTTCCCTTCATTGATTCATTGGGCTAAAGCCCTCATAGTATTGGTTATCAACATTCCCCGACCTGAAGGTCGGGGCTTGGATTGTGCCGGAATTTATACCATTCAAGGTATAGTTTCTCTCCCAAATAGCAATCAGTTAAATGGGAGCAAGGTCAGCGCAACTCTGCATTAAACTCAGTGCAACTCTGCGAGAACCCCTTCATTTCAGGCCGGTCACTTTCAAGGATAAATATAGATTCAGAGTTCCTTTATTCTGCTTCTAAAATTTCCTCCTGGCAAGCGTCTTATCCTTTGCCAATTCCCTTTAAATAAATAACTTTGCTGCATATTTTATTCGCAAACCAGACCAAAACCATATTGTTATGCTCATCGAAACTTTGAAAACCCTGACCTCCGCAGCCGCCATTGATCTCGAAGATAAATACGGCGCCCACAATTATCACCCGCTACCTGTTGTTCTTGCCAAAGGCGAAGGCCCGTTTGTATGGGATGTAGAAGGAAAACGGTATTTTGA
>JANXXZ010000203.1 GCA_025350385.1 Bacteroidales bacterium | reverse complement strand
CCAGCCGGATGAGTGTTCACCTTCGGTTCGGAACGTTAAGTGTTCGGGAATTGGTTTCCAGGGCCATAGATCTGAATCTCACATGGCTCAATGAACTTCAATGGCGCGAATTCTTTATGCAGATTCTCTGGCATTTCCCCGGTGTGGTTGAAAAACCATTTAAACAGCAATATGAGCGGGTCGCCTGGCTTAATAATGAAAGTGAATTTGACGCATGGTGCAGCGGGGAAACTGGATACCCGCTGGTAGATGCAGGAATGCGTGAACTTAACCAAACCGGTTTTATGCATAACCGTGTCAGAATGGTAACTGCGGGTTTCCTTACAAAACATCTCCTCATTGACTGGCGTTGGGGCGAAAATTACTTTGCCAGGAAACTTCTCGACTTTGAATTATCTTCCAATAACGGGAACTGGCAGTGGGCAGCAGGGACAGGATGTGATGCAGCTCCCTATTTTAGAATTTTTAACCCTGAAACCCAGGCGTTAACTTTCGATCCTGAGAATAAGTATATCCGGAAATGGATACCTGAATTTGGAACAGGAAAATATGCAAAACCAATTGTTAATCATTCATTTGCACGACAGAGATGTCTTTCGGCTTATGCTGCTGTTAAATAATAAACCTGAATAGTAATACAATTATAAGGGTAGTTGCTGTAGGGAAATTGTATCGAAGATATTTTACTGCAATAACACCAGTTTATATACGTTTAGTAATTTCATCGAAAATTTGTACTTTTGCAGCATGGTAAAAAAGCTTATTCTATTTTCTTTGCTGTTTGCGACGCTTGTCCTGGTGTCGTGCAGCAAATACCAGAAATTACTCAAAAGTTCGGATAACGAAATAAAGTATTCCAAGGCAATTGAATTTTACGATAAAGGTGATTACTATCACGCCCAACAATTGTTTGACCAGATTCTTGTCTTTTTCAGGGGTACAGAAAAAGCTGAGAAAATATCCTACTTCAATGCGTATTGTTATTATAAGCAGCGCGATTATATCCTGGCCGGGTATTATTTCAACAATTTTTCTGGCAATTATCCCACCAGTCAGTATGTGGAAGAATGCGCCTTTATGAGTGCCTATTGCAGTTACCTTGATTCACCTGTTTCAACTCTTGATCAAACAAACACCATAGCTGCTATTTCAGCAATGCAACTATTTATAAATCAATACCCCAATAGTCAGCGTGTTGAGCAATGCAACCAGATTATTGACGAACTCAGGGCTAAACTGGAGAAAAAGGCGTTCAGCCTTGCCATGCTTTATTACCGGATGGATGACTATAAAGCCGCAATCATCTCCCTGAATAATCTGTTAAAAGAGTATCCTGATACCAAAGAGCGTGAAAAGGTGTTGTATTCCATATTGGATGCAAAATATAAATACGCTGTTAACAGTGTAAGTGAAAAACGTCGCGAACGCATACAAAATGCGTTGGAAGCCTATAATACAATCCATTCAGAATTCCCTGCAGGTAAATATAGTGACCAATCCCTGGCTATCCAGAAAAATCTTCAGAAAGAAATTAAATAGTAATAACAAAACCAATAGATACTATGGATTACAAAAAATTGAAAATCGAAACCACTACTGTTACAAGGAATATACGCGAGCTTAATGCCCCCACCGAAAATATTTATGAATCAGTAGCCATACTTGCCAAAAGAGCTAATCAGATTGCCCAGGAAATCAAAGAAGAACTCAACAGCAAGATTGAGGAATTTGCAACTCCAAGTGACAACCTTGAGGAAGTGTTCGAAAACCGTGAGCAGATTGAACTTGCAAAGTTCTATGAACATCTGCCGAAGCCTACACTCATAGCAACCAATGAATTTCTGAACAACCAGATATTTCATCGTAACCCAATTAAAGAGAACGCAACCGACTTTTAATTGAGAAAATTCCTGATTGCATGCTGAGTGGTAAAAAGATCCTCATAGGGATAACAGGCAGCATAGCTGCCTATAAAATTCCATTCCTGATCAGGCTCTTAGTCAGGGCAGGAGCCGAGGTAAAGGTTGTCATGACAAAATCAGCCTGCGATTTCGTTACCCCGCTCACTCTTGCCGCTGTTTCACAATACGCTGTTTCTATCAAACCTTTTAATGAGTCTGATGGCAAATGGCATAGCCATATTGAGTTAGGCAGCTGGGCTGATATTTTCCTCATTGCACCGCTATCGGCCAATACCCTTGCTAAAATGGCAACCGGGATCACCGATAACCTTTTGATGGCTACTTATCTTGCCGCACGCTGCCCGGTTTTCTTTGCACCCGCTATGGATGTGGATATGTACAGCCATCCTACCACTCAGGCAAATATTCAGAAACTTGTTTCCTTTGGCAACCGACTCATTTCACCACGCGAAGGAGAATTAGCCAGCGGACTTTCCGGTTATGGAAGGATGGAAGAACCTGATGTGATAGTTGACATTCTTAACACTCATTTCGAAAAGGAACTCTCCTTTAAAGGCAAAAAAGTGCTCGTTACGAGCGGGCCTACAATCGAACCTATTGATCCTGTCCGGTTTATCAGTAACCATTCGAGTGGACAGATGGGGAATGCACTTGCACTTGAGGCTGCGAAAAGGGGGGCAAATGTCACCCTAATAAGCGGGCCTGTGTATGAATTTCCTATACATCCTAACATTACGCTAATAAAAGTTACTACTGCAGCAGAAATGCTTACTGAATGTCTATCTTGTTTCCCAGGGGCTGATTTCACCATTATGTCAGCCGCCGTTGCTGACTATTCTCCCGAAAAACCTTCATCTTCAAAAATAAAAAAGGATGAAAATGAATTATTGCTTCACCTGGTAAAAACAACGGATATCCTGAAAGAACTGGGTAAAATGAAGAAACCCGGGCAAATCCTGGTTGGTTTTGCTCTTGAAACGGATCATGAAATTGAGAATGCTCAAAAAAAACTGCATACGAAAAACCTTGATTTTATCGTTCTTAATTCATTGAATGATAAAGGAGCGGGATTTTCCTTGCCTACTAACAAAATTTCGATCCTTAATCACAAAGGAAGCATTACAGTTTATGATAAGAAATCAAAGACTGAGGTTGCTTCTGATATTCTGGACTATGCTGCTAAACTCACTTTTTAGATAAACTAATACTCATCTGCTACATAAATGTTCCGACGCCTTTCACTGTTTTTGATTCTGCTATTACCCGCTTTTGTAAACGGACAGGAATTCATTTGTCAAGTCCAGGTCAATGCGCCACAGGTTGAAGGCTCCGAAAAAAAAGTATTCCAAACGCTTCAGCAGTCTGTTTACGAATTCATCAATAACAAGAAGTGGACGAATTTTATTTACAAGCCTGAAGAACGTATTGAGTGTTCGGTCATGATTACAATATCCGACCGGATTTCATCTGATCAGTTTAAAGGTAAAATTAATGTTGTCCTGCAGCGCCCTGTTTATAAAACATCCTATAATACTACAATTCTTAACTACCTTGATAAGGACTTTGATTTCAAATATGTTGAATATGAACCGCTGCAGTACAATGATGACGTATACACATCTAATCTGACATCGGTACTGGCTTACTACGTCTACATTTTCCTGGCAATTGATGCTGATTCCTATTCCAAATTCGGAGGAACTCCCTATTATGAAAAAGCCAGGGCAGTTGTAAATGCGGCACAGAACGCTCCCGAGAAAGGATGGAAAGCCTTTGAGAATATGAAAAACAGGTACTGGCTGGTCGAAAATATGCTAAACAGTTCCTATAGTCCTTTGCGTGAAGGTATATATGAATACCATCGCCTGGGATTGGATATAATGACTGATAATATTGATCTGGGCCGCTCTGCGATTAACGATTGCCTTGAAAATTTCCAGCGTGCAAACCGTGAAAAACCTGGTTTATTCGTTCTTCAACTGATGATGGATGCTAAAAGGGATGAACTTGTAAATGTTTATTCACAGGCTTCACCTATGGATAAGACCAAAGCGGTGAACATATTGAAAGAGCTTGATCCGGCTAATTCCTCGAAATACCAGCAGATAATGGCAACAACCAAATAGCTGCCTGGTTTGTTTTTCTTTTTATATATTTGTTTTCACACACAGTTTTATCGGTATGTTACTGCATCTTTCGGTCGAGAATTTTATCCTCATTCAAAGCCTTGAAATAGACTTTCATAAGGGATTTACCTGCATCACCGGTGAAACGGGTGCTGGAAAATCAATTCTTGTAGGAGCACTGGGACTCATTTTAGGACAACGTGCCGATACTCAGGTGCTGATGGATAAAAATGAGAAATGTATCGTTGAAGGCAGCTTTTCTCTCGAAGATTATGGCTTAGAACCCTTATTTGATAACAATGATCTGGATTTCGAGAACATTTCCACCTTCCGCCGAGAGATAAACCCGCAGGGAAAGTCAAGAGCTTTCATCAATGATACCCCTGTAAATCTTAATGTAATGAAGGATATCGGCGACCGCCTTGTGGATATTCATTCGCAAAATCATACACTTGACCTGAACGAAGCAGGTTTCCAGCTTTCAATGATTGATTCGTATTCAGGTAATTCAGAAGAACTGACCCTTTATTCGAATACTTTTAACGAATATGTTTCAATAAAAACCGAATTGGCCGATTGCCTGGAGCGGGAAAGGAAAGCCAATGCCGACCAGGAATATTATGCTTTCCAGTTCGATGAACTGGATAAAGCCAAGCTATTGGAAAATGAACAGGAAGAAATTGAAGCAGCACTGGAATTGCTTACGCATGCCGAAGAAATTAAAACGAAACTTTTTGCGGCAGTCCAACTTCTTTCCGATTCTGACCTAAATACACTGACTTTACTGGCTGAAGCGAAACAATTGATTGATTCTGCTTCTCGCTATTCCGGCCAGCTTGAATCAGCAGCTATTCGGCTCGAAAGCAGTTATATTGAATTAAAGGACATTGCGCTTGAACTACAGGGATTATCAGAACAGGTTTCTTATGACCCTCAGCGGATTGAATTCCTTTCTCAACGCCTCGATACTATCTATCACCTGCAGCAAAAACATAAGCTTTCTACTGTCAACGACCTGATTCTGCTTAAAGACAGCATTTCCTTTAAGCTCAATGAGATAGATTCTCTGGAAGGGCATATTTCAGTATTACAAAACAATCTGTCGCTGAAGGAATCTGAACTTTCGACTCAGGCTGTTGTTCTTACAGGGAAAAGAGCTGCTGTTATTCCGACTATTGCTCTTGAAATGGAAACTGTGCTGAATGATTTGGGAATGCCTTCGGCCAGGTTCCATATCAGGTTGGATACCATCGGACATTTTTCGAAAACCGGGGTTGACAAGGTATCATTTCTATTTGCAGCAAATAAAGGGGGTGAAATTCGTGAAATTCAGAAAGTGGCATCCGGAGGAGAGCTTTCGAGGTTGATGCTGGCAATCAAATCATTGGTAGTGAAACGGAGCATGCTTCCAACCATACTTTTTGATGAGATTGACAGTGGCGTGTCCGGTGAAATTGCCGGCAAGATTGGAACAATTATGCGAAAAATGTCAGGAACAATGCAGGTGATAGCTATTACACACCTTCCGCAAATTGCAGGAAAAGCCAGCCAGCATATGCTTGCATATAAGGAAGATGGTTTGCACAACACAATCTCTAGCCTGCGTATCCTTGCTGACGATGAACGTGTGAATGAAGTAGCACGTATGCTTAGCGACGAAACCATCACCGAAACATCAAAAGCAGCTGCAAAAGAATTGATGGGTAACCGAGAGTAAATCAATCTGTCATTTATCCTTTTATTAAAGTTCCTGACCGCACAGAAAATGAGTTAAACTACTGAAAATTATTCCAGTACATGCCTTAATAATTCCTGGATATTTATAAATAAAACATCATCTCGCATAAATTAGGTAAATTTACATTCATCATCCTGTTCATATCAAAAATAAGAAAACCCATTTTTTATGAGTTATAACCTATTAAAGGGTAAAAAAGGTATCATATTCGGAGCATTAAACGATCGTTCCATTGCGTGGAAAACGGCTGAAAGAGCCTATGAGGAGGGAGCAGAGTTTGTTCTTTCAAATACTCCGATGGCACTCCGGATGGGCGATACCGAGCAGTTAGCCAAGGTATGCAACACCATTGTAGTAGCTGCCGATGCTACCAGTATGCCTGACCTGGAGAACCTCTTCCGGAAAACTTTGGAACACTTTGGTGGCAAAATTGATTTCATCCTGCACTCAATCGGGATGTCGCCCAACGTGCGGAAGAAAATTCCCTACGATGAACTCAATTATGAGAATTATCTCAAGACAATGGATATATCAGCTATCTCGTTTCACAAAGTAATACAGACAGCCAAAAAATTTGATGCTATCAGCGAATGGGGTTCGATTGTCGCCCTGTCATACATAGCTGCCCAGCGCACTTTGTTCGAATATAACGACATGGCCGATGCTAAAGCCGCTCTCGAAAGCATAGCACGAAGTTTCGGATACATTTACGGACGGGAAAAGAAGATACGTATCAACACTGTTTCGCAATCACCAACCTTGACTACTGCCGGAAGCGGGGTAAAAGGCATTGACGGGCTGATGGATTTTACTGAACGGATGTCTCCGCTCGGGAATGCTACAGCTGAAGAATGTGCCGATTACTGTATCACACTGTTCAGCGATCTTACAAAAAAAATTACAATGCAGAACCTCTTTAATGACGGAGGTTTCTCAAGTATGGGAATGAGTTACCGGGCCATGCATATGTACAACAAAAGCCTTGAGTGCATGGAGTGCCATAGCAATCCATTCATTCAAGAAATTCAGGAAGAACAGGAAGAAAAAGAATTGTAATAAAAGCTTGTATTCCTATTCAGAAGATTTGCAATTTAATCTAAAGTGATAGTATAGCTATAGCCAGGCTGGGACGGATCTTCCGCATTCTCTTTCGGTGTTGAAGGAACTGACATATAATTCAGGTTGATCCCCGGCTGAGGCCTTACACTTTCCGGCAATTCAAATCTGATACGGGTTTTCATCTTTGCTTTCATTTTTACCCCGCGGTTGCGTACCGGATCATAGTTGAGAAGCCGCACAAGCCGCAGTGCTTCTTCGTCGCATCCATAGCCAAGACCGTGAATAATAGTTTCATCCGCAACGGTTCCGATATTATCGACACTATATTCAAGATAAACCGTTCCTTCTATATTGTTCCTGAGGGCTTCTTTAGGGTAACGGAGGTTTTCGGTAATGAAATTTAAAAAAGCCTGTTTTCCGCCCGGATAAGTGGGAAGAATAAGAAATTTCTTATCCTTATGAGGTTTGTCGTTCGAACGTTTCATGTTGAGAATTGGAGAACAAACTTAGCAATTTTTGATGATCGGATGGTTATTAGCAGGAAGTAAAAGTCTGTTTTGAGCAAAATTAAAGGTTTCATTTGAAATGTCTGACGATATTGCTTTCACTTAAGTTTTATTATTAACTTCCTTTTCCTACTTTTGCAGCGGCCTACCTGATATGGAAACATTTAACTAGGTGAATATTTAACGCTTTATTGATCATACCGTTATATGAAGTATAGAATAGTAGTTTTAGCCAAGCAAGTGCCCGATACCCGGAATGTGGGTAAAGATGCCATGAAAGCCGATGGAACTGTAAACAGAGCTGCTTTGCCTGCAATCTTCAATCCTGAGGATCTGAACGCACTTGAACAGGCGCTTCGCATTAAGGATCGTTTCCCCGGTTCAGAAATCATTGTCCTTACCATGGGTCCATTTCGTGCAGCTGAAATAATCCGCGAATCCCTATATCGTGGAGCTGATCGTGGTTATCTGATTACTGACCGCAAATTTGCCGGCAGCGATACCCTTGCCACTTCCTACGCCATTTCCCTGGCAGTGAAGAAACTTGAGCCGTACCATTTTGTGATTTCCGGCCGTCAGGCCATTGATGGCGATACCGCCCAGGTGGGACCTCAGACTGCCGAGAAACTGCATCTTCCTCAGGTAACCTATGCCGAAGATATACTGGATATTGAAAAAGATTCGGTCACTATTAAACGCCGTATTGAAATGGGTGTTGAAATTGTAAAATCGACTTTACCGGTGGCTATAACTGTGCATGGTTCTGCACCTTCATGCAGAGCCAGGCTGGCAAAACTGGTGATGAAATACAAACATGCGCGTACCATCACCGAATTACAGGAAGAAACCAAAGATTATACTGATTTATATTCGCATCGTCCATACCTTCAGATTGATGAATGGACAGTTGCCGATCTGAACGCTGATGCGGAAATGCTGGGGCTTTCAGGTTCGCCGACCAAGGTCAAGAAAATTGAGAACGTGGTTCTTGCACATAAAGAAAGCACCAGGCTCACAGCCGATGATAAGGATGTGGAATGGCTGATGCAGGAACTGATCAGCAGGCACGTAATTGGGTAATTCATACAATCGTTAACTGAAAAAGGAAAAGATCGTGAATAACATATTTGTTTATTGCGAAGTTTCGGAAGAAAAATCAATTTCCGATGTAAGTCTTGAGTTGCTTTCGAAAGGACGCAAACTTGCCAATGAACTCGGAGTGAAACTGGAAGCCATTGTATTGGGCGATAAAATTGAGAACCTGGAAGGAAACCTTTACCCGTATGGTGTGGATGTAATTCACTATGCAGATGATAAGCGTTTGTTTCCCTTCTTAACGTTGCCGCATTCCACCTTGCTGATTGACCTGTTTAAAAAGGAAAAGCCCGAAGTAGTCCTGTTCGGTGCAACCAGTATCGGCCGTGATATAGCTCCCCGCATTGCTTCTGCGCTTCGCTGCGGGTTAACAGCCGATTGCACCAGCCTTGAAATCGGTGATCATTTTGAAAACCGCACCCAGAAAGAATATAAAAGCCTTCTTTACCAGATCCGCCCTGCCTTTGGCGGAAATATCATCGCCACCATCATCAACCCTGACACAAGGCCACAAATGGCCACCGTCCGCGAAGGGGTGATGAAAAAAGAAATTGTGAATCCCAATTACAAAGGAAAACTTAAAAGTATTGATGCCAAAGGACTGTTGAAGGACGAAGATTTTATCGTTCAGATCATTGAACGACATATCGAAAAAAGCAAGGTAAACATTAAGAATGCGGGAATAATTGTATCTGGTGGATATGGAGTCGGTTCGCGAGAGAACTTTAAAATGCTCTATGATCTGGCCGAAGTACTTGGCGCTGATGTTGGTGCCACCCGCGCTGCCGTGGATGCAGGATTTGAAGACCATGAACGGCAGATCGGGCAAACAGGGGTAACGGTCCGCCCTAAACTTTATATCGCCTGCGGTATATCAGGCGCCGTGCAACACAGGGCAGGGATGGATCAGTCGGCACAAATCATTTCAATCAATACCGACCCGAATGCTCCCATCAACTTCATTGCTGATTACACGATTATCGGGAACGTTAATGACATCATACCCAAGATGATCAAGTATTACAAGAAAAACTCCAAATAATTGATTATATTGCAGTTACTAAGTACTGTTTAAACCATAATTTGAACATAATAATGGAAAATTACTATACTGATAACCCCCACCTGAAGTTTCAGCTGCAGCATCCTCTGATGGAAAAAATCGTCCGTTTGAAGGAACTCAATTATTCGGAGCACGAGAAATTTGATTACGCTCCGCTCGATTATGAAGATGCACTCGACAGCTACCATAAAGTGCTGGAAATTGTTGGCGAGATATGCGGTGAAGTCATTGGACCTAATGCTGAATCAGTGGATCATGAAGGCCCACAGCTCATCAACAATGAAGTTCAATATGCCCTTGGCACACAGGAAAACCATGATGTGCTTACAAAGGCCGGTTTGATTGGCATGTCGCTTCCGCGCCAGTACGGTGGCCTGAACTTCCCGATGGTTCCGTATGTAATGGCAGCCGAACTTGTTTCACGTGCTGATGCAGGATTTGCCAATATCTGGGGTCTGCAGGATTGTGCTGAAACCCTTCATGAGTTTGCATCCGAAGAAATTAAAAACGAATTCTTACCCCGTTTCAATAAAGGTGCAACTGCAGCAATGGACCTAACTGAACCGGATGCCGGCAGCGATCTCCAGGCTGTTCAGTTAAAAGCAACTTATGATGTTCAGAAGGATACTTGGTTCCTGAATGGTGTGAAGCGATTCATAACCAATGGCGATGCTGATATATCGCTTGTCCTGGCCCGTTCGGAAGAAGGAACTACTGATGCCCGTGGTCTCTCGCTTTTTGTTTACGACCGATCCAATAATGCGGTAAGTGTTCGCCGTATTGAAAACAAACTGGGAATAAAAGGATCCCCAACCTGTGAACTGGTGTTTAAAAATGCGCCTTCGAAGCTGGTTGGTGAAACAAAACTGGGACTCATCAAGTATGTAATGTCATTGATGAATTCAGCCCGCCTGGGAGTAGGGGCACAGTCAGTTGGTATTGCTGAGGCAGCTTACCGTGAAGCAATAAAGTATGCCCGGGAACGCGAACAGTTTGGTAAGGCTATCATTCAGTATCCTGCTGTTTATGAAATGCTTACACTCATGAGGGTAAAGATTGACGGAATCCGTACCCTTCTGTATGAAACTGCCCGCTTTGTGGATATGTATAAGGCATATTCTCTCATACAGCATGATCGTAAACTTGATTCCACTGAACGGGATGAAATGAAGTATTACCAGAAGAATGCTGATGTTCTCACTCCTCTGTTGAAACTGATTTCAAGCGAATATTGTAACCAGATAGCCTATGACGCGCTCCAGATTCACGGCGGAACAGGGTATATGAAAGATTTCCCTGTTGAACGCCTTTATCGTGATGCACGTATTACTACTATTTATGAAGGGACTTCTCAGTTGCAGGTCGTTGCTGCAATCCGTGGCGTTACCAATGGTGCTTATGTTAAATTACTTAAGGAACATGCGGCTATGCCTGTAAAACCTGAGTTTGAATACTTGAAGAGTATCCTTGAGAAAATGACTGACCAGTTTGCAAAGACAGTTGAAAAAGTCACCGAATTTACTGATAATGAGTATATTGATTATCATGCCCGTCGTCTGGTCGAAATGGCTGGCAACGTGATTATCGGCTTCCTTTTACTTGGTGATGCAAACCGTGATGCAATGTATACAAAAAGTACTGACATATTTATCCGAAAAGGACGTGCCGAAAATATTGCAACTGTGAGTTATATTAATAATTCGCATCCCAAGGATCTTGGGGATTTTAAGATGATTTAACAGCTTAAATACTTATGAATTAATAGTTCAAAAAAAGCCCGTCAACCGGAAGGTCGACGGGCTTCACTATTTTACATTCTTACTTTACTCTTTAACAGGGACAATTTCAACAGTCTCCATAGGCTTTATTCTGATAGAGATATCATTGATATCCTTGTCGAAATCAATCATTATGGCATCACCTTCTTTCAAGGAAGTCTTGATTATTTCTTCTGCAAGGGTATCTTCAATGTATTTTTGGATGGCCCGTTTAAGCGGCCTGGCTCCGAATTGTTCATCCCAGCCCTTATCGACAATAAAATCCTTTGCTGCTTCTGTAATTTCAGGTTGAAACCCCATTTTACGGATCCGGTTAAAGAGGTTACGAAGTTCAATATCTATGATTTTGTGAATATCATCGCGGTTGAGCGATTCAAAAATCACGATATCATCAATACGGTTTAAAAACTCAGGAGCAAATGCTTTTTTTAAGGCATTTTCAATCACACCCTGGGCAAGCCCTGAGCCTTGCGACATCTTTGCAGAAGTACTGAATCCTACGCCGGCTCCGAAATCCTTGAGTTGCCTTGAACCAATATTCGAGGTCATAATCACAATGGTGTTCTTGAAATCAACCCGGCGCCCCAGGCTATCCGTAAGAACGCCGTCATCAAGCACCTGGAGCAGGATATGGAAAATATCCGGATGGGCTTTTTCTATTTCATCCAGCAATACGATAGAGTAGGGGCGTCTACGAACTTTTTCAGTAAGTTGCCCGCCTTCTTCATACCCGACATAGCCCGGAGGAGCTCCAACCAACCGCGATACGGCGAATTTCTCCATGTACTCACTCATATCAATTCGAACCAACGCATCTTCCGAATCAAAAAGATAACGGGCAAGAATTTTTGCCAGGTGAGTTTTCCCAACCCCGGTAGGTCCAAGGAAAATGAAAGTCCCGATAGGTTTATTAGGATCTTTAAGCCCGGCACGATTACGGCGGATGGCTTTTACAACTTTTTTAATGGCATCTTTCTGTCCGATAACCGAGTCGGCAAGTTCGCTCTCCATGTTCATCAGGCGATCGCTCTCATTCTGGGCAATACGCTGAACAGGAACGCCCGTCATCATGGCAACCACTTCAGCAACATTCTCAGTCGAAACCGTTTCACGGTTTATCTTTGAATCGTCTTCCCAAAGTTTTTTCTGCGTTTCAAGTTCACCCTGTAACCGACGTTCAGTATCCCTGAATTTGGCCGCTTCTTCGAATTTCTGGCTTTTAATGGCCTTCATTTTTTTCTGACGGGCATCTTCAATCAGGCCCTCCACATTGATAATTTCAACAGGAACATGCATATTCGAGATATGAACCCTTGCACCCGCTTCATCCAGTGCATCAATTGCCTTGTCAGGCAGGAAACGGTCGGTTATGTACCTGTTGGTAAGTGATACACAGGCTTCTATTGCTTCACCCGTATATTTAACCAGGTGGTGATCTTCATATTTTTCCTTGATCTGGTTTAATATCTCAACGGTCTCTTCCGGCGAAGTAGGGTCAACCAGCACTTTCTGGAAACGACGTTCAAGGGCACCATCTTTTTCAATGTACTGCCGATATTCGTCCAGCGTGGTAGCCCCAATGCACTGTATTTCACCCCGGGCCAGGGCGGGTTTGAACATATTGGAAGCATCAAGGGAACCGGAAGCATTTCCAGCCCCAACAATCGTATGGATTTCATCAATAAACAGAATGATATCGCGGTTTTTTTCCAATTCGTTCAACACGGCTTTCATTCGTTCTTCAAATTGGCCACGGTACTTGGTACCGGCTACAAGTGAAGCAAGGTCGAGTGTGAATACTTTTTTGTTAAAAAGAGCCCTAGATACTCGCCGTTGAACAATACGCAGCGCAAGTCCTTCAGCAATGGCTGATTTCCCGACTCCAGGCTCCCCAATCAGAATAGGGTTATTCTTTTTACGGCGACTAAGTATCTGGGAAATACGCTCCAGTTCTTTTTCCCTGCCTACAATCGGATCGAGGCGATTTTCCTCCGCTGCGCGGGTCAAATCACGGCCGAAATTATCCAGAACAGGTGTTTTTGATTTACTTTCTCCCGGTTTCTTGATTCCGCCTAATCCTCCACCTTCATCGGGATCTTCATCCTGGGTGCCTCCTGGCAGTTCATCCCTGAATTCGGAGCCGCTCTGGCTTCTGGTTTCACGAGGTTCGATAAAACTACTCTCATCCTGTGAAATAAGATACGATTTCACCTCTTCTTTAACCATATCATAATCAACTCCATATTTTTGAATGCTCCGGGTTACCAAATTGTCCTGGTCTTTCAGAATTGCAAGCAGAAGATGTTCAGTACCAATTAGTTCACTATTAAATAGTTTTGCTTCAAGGTAGGTAAGTTTCAAAGCTCGTTCAGCCTGCTTTACAAGCGGGAGATTATCGGTATCCTTTTCATGCTTCGAGTGGTTGGTAATAGCAGTTTCAATTGTACGGCGAACATCCGTGAGATCAACATTGAGATATCCCAATATTTTAAGGGCTAATCCTTCGCCTTCGCGAATAATCCCCAGCAGTAAATGTTCAACACCTATATAATCATTTCCAAGCCTTACGGCTTCCTCCCGGCTGAATGAGAGAACATCCTTAACACGTTGCGAAAATTTAGCTTCCATTTATACCAATCTTCCTTTTTCTAAAATTAATGTAAGACTACGTCTTGAATAATAGTTCAAAATTACTACTAAAACATACAACTTGCAGAATAGTTTTAAAATTACACCGAACATTGCAATAATCAGTGGATCAGAGGCATTACTTTTCAACATAAAAATGTTAGTAAAGGGTTACAAAATCAACAGTTACGGCTGACGCCGTATCAAAAAAAAGGTTACTTTCGTAGTTCTGTTGGCTTAAATATAACTAATTAATATTGATAGAGTTACGAAATGGAAGACAATCAGCAAGGCGAAAGGATCGTTAAGGTAAATATTGAGAATCAGATGAAGTCGGCCTACATCGATTATTCGATGTCGGTTATTGTGTCGCGAGCTCTTCCGGATGTGCGTGATGGGTTAAAACCGGTGCATCGCAGGGTACTTTTTGGCATGCTCGATTTAGGTGTATTCTCAAACCGTCCCTATAAAAAATCTGCCCGTATAGTCGGGGAAGTTCTTGGGAAATACCATCCCCATGGTGATACATCTGTTTATGATGCTATGGTACGTATGGCCCAGGAATGGTCATTACGTTACCCTCTGGTTGACGGACAGGGAAACTTTGGCTCCATCGACGGTGACAGCCCTGCTGCAATGCGTTATACAGAAGCAAGGTTACGAAAGGTAGCAGAAGAAATGCTTGCCGACATCGATAAGGATACTGTTGATTTCCGGCTGAATTTCGATGATACACTTGAAGAACCTACGGTTTTGCCCGCCAGGGTTCCAAATCTCCTTATCAACGGTTCTTCAGGAATTGCGGTTGGTATGGCCACTAATATACCACCACACAACCTCAGCCAGGTTATCGATGGTTGTATCGCCTATATTGATGATCATGAAATTACGATTGAAGGGCTGATGCAATTCATTAAAGCTCCTGATTTCCCGACTGGTGGAATTATCTACGGTTACGACGGCGTGCGTGAAGCTTACGAAACCGGTCGGGGACGCATCATGATGCGGGGCGAAACAACAATTGAAACGGATGAAAAAGGCAGGGAAGTCATTATTGCGACTTCAATTCCATACCAGGTGAATAAAGCCGAAATGATCAAGAAAACGGCTGATCTTGTCAATGATAAAAAAATAGAAGGCATATATGATATCCGCGACGAAAGCGACCGTAATGGACTTCGTATCGTTTATGAACTAAAAAAGGATGCTGTTCCCAATGTCGTTCTTAACAAACTATACCAGTATACAGGACTTCAGACTTCATTCAGCGTAAACAGCATTGCGCTTGTGAAAGGAAGGCCTTATCAGCTTAACCTTAAACAGATGATCGTTCATTTTATTGAACATCGTCATGAAGTGGTTATCCGCCGGACCAGATATGAACTGCGCGAAGCCGAAAAACGGGCTCATGTTCTTGAAGGATTATTGATCGCTATTGATAATATTGATGAGGTCATTGCAATAATACGCGGTTCAAAAACTCCTGAAATAGCCAGAAATGGACTTATGGAACGGTTCCAGCTTTCAGAAATTCAGGCCAGGGCAATCCTTGACATGCGTTTACAGCAACTCACAGGTCTCAAACGCGATGAACTGCGCAAAGAATATGAAGATCTGATCAAGCTCATTGAATATTACCGCACTGTCCTGGCCGATGAAGGTTTGCGTATGGAGATTATCAAAGCTGAATTACAGGAAATAAAAGATAAATATGGCGATGAACGCCGCACCCGGATTGAACATACTGCCAAGGATTTCCGCATTGAAGATACTATTGCTGATGAAGCAGTGGTAATAACCATTTCGCACATGGGTTATATCAAAAGGACAGCACTTGCCGAATATAAGGTTCAAAACAGGGGAGGACGCGGTGCGCGTGGTTCCGATATCCGTGATGAAGATTTCCTGGAACACCTTTATATTGCTACGGCTCATAACTATATGCTCTTCTTTACTGAGAAAGGAAAATGTTTCTGGATGAGAGCATTTGAAATTCCCGAAGGCAGTAAAGTATCAAAAGGCCGGGCTATACAGAACCTGCTGAATATTGAATCGGACGACAAGGTACGTGCTATTATCAACCTGAAAGACCTGAAGGATGCTGAATATGTTAACAATAATTACATAATCCTATGCACCAGCAAAGGAACCATTAAAAAAACATCGCTCGAAGCTTACTCACGTCCGCGTGTTAATGGAATAAACGCCATCAATATTGTTGAAGGCGACCATTTACTTGAAGCAAGACTGACAAATGGCACAAGCGAAATGGTGATGGCTTTGCGATCGGGGAGGGCCATCCGCTTTAATGAAAGCAAAGTCCGTCCGATGGGCCGAAACGCCACAGGAGTAAGGGGCATAACGTTATCAGGAAAAGACGATGAAGTTATTGGCATGATATGTGTCAACGATGAGTTCTTTGATATCCTGGTAGTTTCTGAAAACGGATATGGTAAAAGGTCGAAACTCGATGATTATCGCGTTACCAACAGGGGTGGAAAGGGTGTAAAAACACTTAATATTACCGAAAAAACAGGAAAGCTCATCGCTATTAAAAACGTCATCGATACAAACGACCTCATGATCATTAACAAGTCGGGACTTATAATCCGGATGGCTGTAAGCGAATTGCGAATTATGGGCAGAGCGACCCAGGGAGTCAGGCTGATAAATCTGAAAGATGATGATGCCATTGCTGCAGTTGCAAAAGTTGAAGTTGATGAAGATGAAATCCTGGAAAATTCTGATGAATTCACTATCATTTCAGATGGTACTGATGATGACTATGTGACAGAATCTGATCCGGATGAGGAGAACCAAAGAGAGGCAACAAATGAAGAAATACCTGAAATAGAATAAAATAAAGTACATTGTACGAAATTGCACTCAACTTCATATCTTTGCGGCTTCTTATAATGCCGTAAACTGTTTATCATTACAACGTAATACATTAAATAGTAATCATTTAATAATAGAAAAATGAAAAAAACTGTTTTCATGTTGGCTTTAGTTTTCTTAGCCGGAACTACCTTCGCCCAGATGAAGAAAGATCGTACATCTGCATACAATTACTGGCAGAAGGGTGAATTGGCAAAAGCAAAAGATTTCATTGACAAAGCTGTAGCATATCCTGAATCAGCAACCGATGCCAAAGTCTGGTTCTACAAAGGAGGCATTTACCTTGACATTCATTTGAAAAAAGAATTCAAAATTCTTGCTCCGGACGCTTTGAATATCTCGTATGATGCATACGCCAAGTCCAGGGATCTTGATTCCAAAGATGAATATAAGGGCGAAATAATGCTTCGGATGATTACGATCGGTGGAGAGCTTTTTAATGAAGGCATAAATTTCTTCAAGTCAAATGATTACGACAAAGCAACCAGGTATTTTGACCGGGCCATTCAGATAAGTAAGGAAAACAAGAGTATTGACACCCTGGCTATTTATGGATCAGCCTTGTGTTATGATAAAAAGGGAGATAAAGATAAGGCTATAGCTACTTATAGTGAATTAGTAGACCTCCAGATGAAGGAACCTAGTATATATACTTCATTGGCAATGCTTTATAAAGATAAAGGAGAAATAGACAAAGCCACAAAAACACTGGAACAGGGCTTGACACAATACCCGGGAAATAATGACCTTATTATTACTCAGGCTAACATTTATATTTCAACCAACCAGCATGATAAAGCGCTGAAAAGCCTCTTTGCCGCCAGGGATAAGGAACCCAAAAATATCTCGATACATTACGCTATTGGCGTTACTTACGACCTTCTGAAAAATGATTCAACATCATCGCAGGCTGTTCGTGATAACTATTTTAATGAAGCTGTGAAAGCTTACCAGGAAACCATTAAACTGGATTCAAATTATTTTGATGCCTTGTTCAATTTAGGTGCGGTATACTTTAACAGGGGTGGTGATGTAATCAATATTGCCAATAAACTGCCGCTAAGTGAAACAAAAAAGTATGAAACTATGATGGCTGAGGGAAATGATTTTCTGAAAAAGGCTTTGCCTTATCTAGAAGCCGCATCCAGAATTCAACCTACTGATAAACCTACATTAGTTTCACTGAAAGAGATTTATGCCAGGCTAAGTATGATGGATAAATTGAAAGCGATTAATGAGAAATTACAATAAATAAGAGTTTTGATTAATGATTAGGGGAGTCTGCAAATGCAGACTCTTTTTATTAACATTTTTTATTTAACATAATATAAATTATGGGCTATTGCGACAGAAATAAACTAACTATCCACAAGTCGCTTGGAACCTTCTGCCAGGTTTCAGTCAATATGGTGAAAAATAACTTGCCCCGTTTATACCACTCACAAAGTTTAATGAAAAGTATTGCATTTATCAAAAGTTAAAATTCCTGATTTTTTTTATTATCTTTAATCAATAATGCTTTGCTTTGAAAACACTTCGGCTGATCCTTATAATGATTCTTATCTTAATACTTGGGATTGTAGGTATTGGGTTCCTGCTTCCCAAGCATGTCAGAATAGAACGTTCTATTCTTATTAAAGCAAATCGTGAAGTCCTGTTTGATCAGGTTAATACATTATCAAATTGGAAACGATGGTCACCATGGCTTCTTACTGATACTATGATGAAAATAGAACATTCCGGACCATTGAGTGGCGTTGATGCACAATACATCTGGAAAAGTAAAAAAACGGATATTGGCAGCGGGAAGGTTATTATAGTTGAGAGTGTCGCCTATGATTCTATTCTCTTTGAAATGAATTTTCTGGAAAACAGGAAATCCTCTGGAATTTTCCGTTTTGTCCCGAATAGTTCAGGTACACTGGTAACCTGGATATTGGAAAGTGATTTGGGAAATGATCCGATTTCCCGTTGGTTTGGATTGTTCGTGGATCAGATGGCAGGACATGATCTCGAAGAAGGTCTATCTGGAATAAGTAAAATTGCTGTACTGATACACCCGCCTAAGAACGTCATACTTACCGAAACAGTAGTTCCTGATCGGATTGTACTCAGCATTCGGGATACCTGCACACCTGCAACCTTGAATAATAAAATTGAAACAATTTTCGGCAAAGTTTCTGATTTGATAAAACAAAAAAAACTCAGCATTTCAGGTGCTCCATTTACAATTTATCATTCTTTTACGCCGGAGTTTTTCGATATTGAATCCGGCATACCTGTGAAAGAAAATATCAATATAACAGGTAAAGTAATCTGCAAAGTGTTACCTTCCACAAAAACAGTTAAGGCGAGCTATCTTGGTTCCTATGACAAAATAGTAACTGCTTATAACCTGATTAACAAATATTTAAAAGACAAAAATATTTATGTTACAGGATCACCTTGGGAGGTTTACCTGTCAAATCCTCAGACGGAGCCTGACACATCAAAATGGCAGAC
>JANXXZ010000201.1 GCA_025350385.1 Bacteroidales bacterium | reverse complement strand
CCGAGAGTGATTTGAAATAGGTGGAAAGTGCAAACGGCAGGTTGAGTTCATTGAACCAGTTGTACACTTTTACCATCGGGAATCCTCCCCAGTAAAGGAATTCATTAAAAGTATAGATTCCCCTTTCGCTCAGGTTAAGCTGGGTATAATGTCGTGCCGCCAGTGTTACCAACCAGAAAGCCAGCAGGAAAGGCAGGGTAAGAAAGGGCAAACCGTATTTGCCGATCATGCCTTCAAAGAAAAGGGTAAGGAAAAGGGTGAGAAGTGAAGCGAATACGATCAGGATAAACAATTCAGGTGAAAACTGGTAATACACTCCAATCCCCAATCCCACCAGTAACGAATTGAATCCATAGAACCCGGCAAGAATATTCAGCCGGTTAAACCCGATAAGCTGAGCGAAAAGGGTAGAGATCAGCACTGCAATCGTTCCGCACAAGCCGGCGACAGGATCAAAATAAGAAATGATCAGCAGGATGGCTGCAAACGCGCGACTCTTTGAGAAAAAAACCATCGAATAGCTGTTCAGCAGGCTGATTCCGATATTTTTTGCTTTTGGGGTTATACGGGTCAAATTAGCAGGCATATCGATAAATCAGCAGTTTGCCCGCGAAACAGGGTTGCCCGGACGGGAGAATTAAAAACAGGAAATAAAAAAAGAGATTGATGGAAAGGGGCAGGGTTATGAAGTACCTGCAATTAGAGCATGGCTCTGATGGCTGGATCGTTTTCCACCATCTTTTTAAGCGCTTCCTTGCAGAGATATTTTTTCGTTTTGGCATAAAATTCCGATTTATAGCCCATTTCATCGGCAATTTCCTTGAGCGACATTTTACCCAGGAACAAATGAAGCAATTTTTTACAATCTTCGCTCAGGTTTTCGAATTGTTTAACGAATACCTCATATTTTTCTTCATCTTCAATATACTTCTCCGAACCGCTTTGTGGCGAAGCAAGGTGCCGCGTAAGTTCATCCTGGTTGTGTTCGACCAGGCGTTTGCGTTTCAGGCGCTGCAGCCACAGGTTCCTGCTTATAGAGTATAGATAGGTAAGAAAAGAGGAACTGAGTTCAAATTCATCTTCCTGTAGTTTTTTCAAAATGATATAGAGTGCTTCCTGGAAAATATCCTCTGCATCTTCCTCAAGCCCGGCATTGGTTTTTATGAGGTACCGGATTGACGGAAAGAACTCTTTATATACATACTTTATGATATAATCACTATGGAGCCTTAACCCTTCAATAATGGCAAAGTCGGAATAGTGAATCATGATGATCGAGTTGGGTTTTTGCTAATACATTCTCTGGCAATGGTTTGCAAAAACAAATAGTATCTATTGTACTTCTCAAAATCAAGGTATAAATCCAATACCTGTATTTTTCGGTCGTGAAGATACTAAAATAATGATCAGGATTCATACAAACAGGTATCGAAAAGTTTTATGTTGAAAGTGCTGCTAACTCTTTGAAAGCAGGTATTGAGGAATAATTTCGGATTGAAGAATGGTATCAATATCTTCCTTTTTCCTGATCTGGTGCACAATTCCATCTGCTGATATCATCACCACGGCTGGTCGCATGGTGATAAACTGCATCCATTGGGTCATGTTATAAGCTCCCACATTATGTATGACCAGCCGGTCATTTTTTTTCAGTAAAGGAAGGCTGATGTTATCGCGGACCACGTCGATATTCATACAAAGCGGACCGCAAAGAACGGTTTCCTCCCGGTAAAGAGAAAATGGCTGGGCAGGAACCGTTTTATGGTCATACCAGAATGCTGTAAACAACAGGTTAACCCCTGCGTCAATAATCGTTGACCTCCCTCCTGAAGCAAGTCGTTTATTGCCAAGCACAGTAGTTATAAGATAGCCGGCTTCGTCGATGAGCGCCCGGCCCGTTTCAAGGATCAGCAGGGGTAGTTCATTGGTTTGGAAGCCGCTGTTATGAAGGCTGGTGGTTATGGCTTCGGCATAATCGTCGAAGCCTGGGTTAATATCCGGTCCGGGCAGATATGAGCCTTTCAGCGTATTCTTTGAGGCAAATCCTCCTCCCAGGTCAAGATATTTTATGGTATGATTGAATTTATTCCTGATATCGATTGCAAACTGGGCAAGTTTTGTAGCAGCCACCCCGTAGGCCCCGGGACTTAAAATAAAAGTTCCGATATGGCAATGCAAACCGGTAAGTTCAAGCTTCCCTGAATGCATTATTTTGTTGATAGCATCCCATGCCTGTCCTGTTTCAAGGTTGAATCCAAAGCGGTCCCATTGCGGGTAAATGCCGGTATCCATGTTGATGCGGATGGCGACTCTGGGTTTCAGGTTGGTTTCGCTTGCCAGTTCAACCAGTTCATACAATTCGTCAAGATGATCGATATGAATGAGGGAATCGTTATGGATAGCTTTCAATAAACCGGGACGCGATTTTTCGGGCCCGTTGAAGATGATCTTTTTCCCGTCAACCCCGTTCCGCAGCGCTTTTTCATATTCAAAACCCGAAACAACTTCGGCCCAGGCTCCTTCAAGGTGGAAAATCCGGCAAATGGCATCTAAATAATTTGTTTTGTACGACCAGGCAAATTGAACCCTGGGATACCTGGTTGTAAATGCCCTGCGGGCTTTCTCTATTGTATTCACAATGGTTTCTTCACTCAGGACAAACAGGGGTGAGCCATACTTCTCAACCAATTCGCTCACGGCAACTTCATCAATATGGGTGACCGGAACCAGGTCGTTACGGAGGCCGAACTTGGAAGGCATTCCGGTTTCCAGTTTTTTTATCAGAGGACGTTCATATGCTTTCTTAGCCATGATGTGGGGATAAACTGATTACAATTTTTCCGGGTTTATTTGATTGGTATGTATTTGATCTTGTTAATCTTGTGATCTAAGAGCGTGATGTTACAACCTTTGGGATTCTAATAAGTCCGGTTTATAACTCACCAAAAACCGAGAGTTGCTCAAACCGTGACCTGTCTACAATCATATCATAGGAGTAGCGGATGAATAATTTCCCTACTTCATAATCATTATAAGCGGTTACTGTGTTGCCAAGAGCCAGGTTTACCAACGTTTCCGGAATATTTTGCCCGGTTGCTATGGCCAGGTATATCCATGCCGGGATACGCGGATTTATTTCCATAAGATAACATTTACCTTTATCCGTTTTCATTATTTCCAGTTCAAAAGCTCCCTGCCAACTGGTGGAAGCGATGAATTTACGGGTAATATCGAGCAGCTGAGGATCGTTGATGGTAATTCCTGCCCAGGCTTTGCCTTTATCAGTGATAAACTGCTTTCGCATAGCAACGGCGGCCACCATATTCCCATTCCCATCACCCAGCCCGGTTACATTGAGTTCCATACCTTTCACGAATTGCTGAACAACAATCGGCAAGCCCCATTTGGCACTTATCGTATTGAAATACCCGTTAGCCTGTTCGAGGTTGTATGCTGCAAATGCTTCGTAATAGCGGCCTTTTACCATGAGCGGGAATCCAAGGTCTTTAACCGCTTTTGAAAGCTCGGCATGTCCCGAAACTGACCTGCCTTCGGGTACATCAATCCCATGTTTCTTACCGAATGCGGACAGGTTAACCTTTTGACGTTCTTCAAACTGATCGAAAGTGGGAAGAAACATATGAATTCCTAGTTGCCGCAGTTCCGGTTCAAGTTTCATAAACGAAAAAAGTTCGGCATCAAAATTCGGAATGATAACATCAAGCTTTTCACGGCTATGGATGTAAAGCAGGCGATCGCGCAGGGCATCAATACCTTCGGTAGGGAAGGGAATCAGGTACGTTTTGTTTACAAGCCCGTCCATATAAATGCCCGGTTCCAGGGCTTCATAGGCCAGGCCGGTAATCACCGGATGGAATGATTTTGCTTCATGTAATCCCCGGATAACGGAAACCCCCGGCCCGGGACTATCAATTGCATTGAGTCCGGTAACTGCAATATTAATTCGACTTTTTATCGTCATCGTCGGTTAATTGGTAATGCCTGAGCAGGTTAACAAAGTCAAGAAGGTCGCGTTCGGCAGTTTCCGGTTCAACATTAAATTCTTCAACCAGGAGGTTGCAGATTTCTGATGATGATTTCCCTTTGTGCAGGTAGTTCAATATAGAAATCCCGATCGGGTTAACGGAGAAGGATTCCCCGTTTACAGGGTTAAACAGTAATCCGGCACTGCTTACGGCAATATTTTTATTAAGAGAATTGCTCATCTTGAGGCATTTGAAAAGTATTCAACAATAATACACTAAAAATCAATTTTACCCTTAAAAGGAAACCATAAATAATCAGAAAACTACATATGGTATCATAAACAAAAATTTTCATGAGATGTTCCAAAGCATCAGATTAAATGTTGAATTCTAGGTGGCTGTTTAAATATTCAAAATCTACAGAATTATGCGAAA
>JANXXZ010000195.1 GCA_025350385.1 Bacteroidales bacterium | reverse complement strand
AGGGAGGAAAATGAGGAAGAGGTAAGTTTTTTGTTTCCATCTACTGATGGGGGTGAGTTGACCACTAGATGGGATATCCAAGATACACCTCCTGATATCCTTATTACAAACGTCAGTATGTTGAATGCAATACTCGCCAGAGAAGTCGATTCTCCTATTATTGAGAAGACAAGAATTTGGTTGTCCGAAAACGACGACTCATACTTTTATCTTGTATGCGATGAATTGCATCTTCAAAGAGGAACATCCGGTACAGAGGTTAGTTACCTGCTCCGGCTTCTACTTGACAGACTTGGTTTAACTGATCCCAAACATCGACACAAATTGAGAATACTTGCTTCAAGTGCATCTCTACCTATGAATGGCGTGCAGAGAGATGATAGCCTTCAGTATTTATGGGATATGTTCGGGAGCTTCGGAACATGGAAGAAAAATGATCCTGATCAGGAGAAATCCAAAAAGAATTGGGAAAAATCAGTATTCCAGGGAGAGGTAATACCTGTAACCCCAGCAGGAAATCATACCTTAGATCATCTACCATTCCTTGCCTTGCTTGATGCTTCAAAATCTGAAGCAAATGGAGTCGCACAACTTGAACATCCAAATAATTGTCGGCATTTGTGGGAAGAGGTTTATTCATCTCTTTTTAGAGGTAAAGCGGAATCTGATAAACCAATTGCTGAAATCGTTATTGAATCCATATCCGAAGCAGGACGAAAGATCGCTCATGCTTGTTGGGACGACATAGAAAAACGTCCTAGAGCAACTAAACTGTCTGTCATTTCCACAAGGACATTCGGTACATCTATGATAGCAAGGGGAGTAGAGGCTGTACAAGGTCTTCTCCTTGTTCGTGGAGCATCGGAAAAACTTGAGGAATGGTGGCCAGCTGCAAAACTTCCTGAAGTCCCGTCATTCAGAATTCATACATTTTTCAGGAGTGTAGAAGGTTTGTTTGCTCCTGTTGAGTTGGATCAAACCGTCCTCGACCCACGTTTCAGAAGTCCAGATCGTTTTGTCGGGGAACTTGGAGTAGAACGGGGCATGAAGTTCTCCAAGACCGACAAAAGAATGGTAGAAATCCTTTATTGTGAATGTTGTGGTGATTTGTTTCTCGGAGGGATGCGTGGTGGACGCGGTACAGAAATAGTCGAACTGCTCCCATCGGAGCCGAATGTCGATGGGTTGCCTGATGACGCACCACAACATCTTTTCGAACAGTTGAGCGCCAATGACTATGCCCTCTTTTTCCCGACAGACAAGAAAAGACCACTGATTTCATCAGCCGGTAAATGGGTCTCTGCATTGTACGACCCATCAACTGCTATAGTGGAGATTGTAAGCATTGGGCCAGAAAAGCCGAAAGAGGGAAAACTTGAGGGCTATCTGTATGTGAGAGGTGAAAAAGAGAAAGAAGACAAGAAAAAGAGAAAATCAGACTCGCCGGGAACTGCTGTTCCTTTCGAATGCCCATCTTGTGAAACTGACTATTCGGAAAGAGATGATAGATTCAGATTGTCTCCCATTAGAAATTTCAGGGCTGGTTTTGCAAAAACAACACAATTGCTTGCGAGTGAGTTGTTCGGTGTTCTTGGATTGGATGACAAGGAACCCAAATTGGTGTCGTTCTCTGATAGCCGACAAGATGCAGCAAAGGCAGCACTTGACATAGAATCAAGGCATCATCAAGACTTGTGCCGTGAGATATTGGTTAAGAGCCTAAGGAATGCACACAATGGAAAAGGCGACGAAAGTAAATTATTGATGGAGATAGAAAATATTAAAGAAAGAATTAAAGAGAAAGCGGATAGTGGAGATTTTGATAGTATTCAGCTTTTATCAAGTGAATTGAGTGAGAAAAATGACTTACTCAAGTCATATAGAAGGAATGAAATACCCCTTGATCATATACTGGAAGCTGAAGGCAACAATTCTTATCTAGGAGAATATGGGAGTGATCGGAAAGAATTATTGAAGCCCCTTATCAAGGAATATGTGAGTTTGGGCATCCATCCGATATCTCCGACAGGAGTCAAAAGAATCCCAATTATAGGAAACTCTTACAGTTGGGATGAGATGTTTGAAAAGCGTGAAGATTATTATGATTGGAAAGATGATAAGACAGATCAAGCCAATATCAATATGGCTAGGACATTTTTTGTTAAAGAAATGCACCGATTAGTTTCTGGTGTTATTTTCAGCAAAACATACTTTGCTCTGGAGGAAACGGGTCTGGGTTATCCGTGTGTTCCAAGCGACATATCAGGTAAACCACGTCCTGACATGGACGCATTTCTACGGGTATTCGGAGATGGCTACAGGATGCAAAGTAATCCTTGGTCAAATGTTATCAAGCCTTGGCGCACCGAAAGTGAAGTAACTGGAAGAGTGAAAAAGTTTGCCCAAACCATTTGGGAGCAAAATGAAATTACAGGGAAACTGGAAAGTCTGCTCAAAGAGTTTGAAAAAATAGGACATCGGGATGGTCTCATATTCAATGACTCCCTCTGTATCCGACTTGTCACAGAAGATGCCCCATTTTGGCGCTGTGATAAATGTGGAAGGGTCCATCTACACAAAGGGGTAGGCATATGCACAAGATGTTCTTCTCTTTTTTCTGAAAAACCATCGGGAACTGCAAAAGAATTAAGGTCGAACAATTTCCTGGCAAAGAGACTGGATAGACAAGGTCCTGTTTTTCGCATGCGATGTGAAGAACTGACAGGGCAAACGGATAATCCAGGTGAACGGCAGCGGTATTTCAAGGGATTAATCCCGGAAAATGGTGAGGCAGACCAATCAAAGGATTCGTTGCACAGATTATCAAGACTAATTGATGTTTTGACAGTAACTACAACGATGGAAGTAGGTATTGACATTGGGCCTCTAAGGGCTGTTTTCCAAGCAAATATGCCGCCACAAAGATTTAATTATCAGCAGCGTGTCGGTCGTGCAGGAAGACGCAAAAGGGCATATGCATTGGCTATGACCGTATGTCGGAGCAAATCCCATGACCTACATTATTTCAGGAATCCAGAGAAAATGACTGGTGATGCTCCCCCCCCGCCTTTCCTCACCAAAGAACATCCAACGACAGCATTAAGATTCCTGAGGAAGGCTTGGTTATGTCATGCATTCGGCATAATCCGTGAAAAGGCTGATGTAGATGGATTCCCATCCATAACGTTCATTGTTTTTGTCATATTTTGT
>JANXXZ010000184.1 GCA_025350385.1 Bacteroidales bacterium | reverse complement strand
CGGAGTAATAATTTGTTTTACTATGTAACGGGCACTATGCACTTGGCGCTCGGCTCTATACCTATCCCGCAAACTGCAGATCACTCAAATTACGATATATGCCTCCTGAAACCTTCAATAGTTGCAGATGCGTTCCTTGCTCCACTACCCGGCCATTGTCAAGCACCAGGATATGATCCGCCTGGCGGATGGTTGAAAGCCGGTGGGCAATCACAATGGAAGTGCGGCCTTTCATGAGTTTTTCAAGGGCATCCTGCACCAGCCGTTCCGATTCGGAATCGAGCGAAGAGGTTGCTTCATCCAGGATGAGTATTCTTGGGTCCTTGAGCACTGCGCGGGCTATGGCTATCCGCTGACGCTGACCACCCGAAAGCTGTGTACCCCTTTCTCCCACCAGGGTTTCAAGCCCTTCTGGGAACTTGCTTATGAATTCCCAGGCATTTGCCTTCTGGGATGCTTCTATGATCATATCTTCCGACGCGCCCGGCTTACCATAAGCAATGTTCTCACGGATGGTTCCGCCAAACAAAAAGATATCCTGGGGAACAATGGCCATCTGGCTTCGTAATGACGAGAGCGGGATTGAATAGCTTTCCCTTCCGTCGAAAAGGATCCGGCCCAAGGTGGGATCATACAACCGTAAAAGAAGTGAAACCAGGGTCGATTTACCTGCCCCGCTGGGTCCCACCAAAGCTACAAGGGTATCGGGTAGAATAGTAACGCTGATATGGTTCAGCACCTGCATCTCCAATCGGCTGGGGTAACTAAAGGAAAGGTCATCAAATTCAATACTACCATGCAACAGATGCTCTGGTAAAATTGATGATTGGTCATCGACCGGTTCAACGGCTTCGTTGAATATTTCGAGCAGGTCCTCCGTAGCCCCGATAAATTTCTGAACCCGGGCAAACACATCCGCCATTCCACCGATGGTTCCCCCGATAAACATGGAATAAATCACAAAAGAGAATAATTCGCCTGTTGCCAGTTCGCCGGTCGCAAGCAGTGTGGATCCCTTCCAGATCACAGCTACCATCGCTCCAAAGAGTCCCAGGATGGTAGATGATGAAAAAGCGCCCCTCAGTTTCCCGTTTCTGATGCCGGTGGCTGCTATTTCAAGTGTTTTGATCCTGTAGCGGCTCATCTCGAAAAACTCATTCGTGAAGGCTTTTACGGATTGAATTCCCTGCAGGGTTTCTTCCACGATAGTGTTCGAATCGGCTACCTGGCTCTGGGCCTGCTTGCTCAGTTTACGGATATACCTTCCGAAAAATACTACCAGTATCATGATTACGGGCACTATCGAAAGCATGAAAAGGGTCAGTTTAAAGGAGGTGATCATCATGAGGGTCACTCCACCGATGATGATAATAAGTTGACGCAGGAATTCGGCCAGGGTGCTGGTAAGGGCGTCCTGCAGCAGAGTGATATCCGCCGAAATGCGGCTGTTCAGTTCCCCTACGCGCCGGTGCTGGAAAAACTTCATGGGCAGGCGTATCAGGTGGTTAAAGGTGCTTTGGCGCAGATCGGCCAGCGTACGCTCGGCTACACGTACAAAAAGAAATATCCGGAAATAGGAAAATACGGATTGGCCGACAAGCACGGCAATCAGGATAAGGGCAATTTTGTTGATCTCAAGCGCCAGTTTGCCCTGGTTTCCCAGGTCAACCAGCTGACCGAGCAATTTTGGGAATACCAGGCTGGCGCTGCTCGATCCCAGCAGGAAGAGCAACCCCAGCCCATATTCAAACCGGTAGGGTTTAATGTACCGGTAAAGTTGTATGAGCTTTCGTAATCCGGGTAAGGTGATTTTCTTTTTCGGTACTTCGTAATTCATTGAATGGCAGAAATTTTAAGCAAAAATAAACACTCTCTTCTTATGAACAATTGGTGAAGGGCTTGTGTTCAGCAGAATTTCTTTATTGACTGTAAATGAAAACGGCAGCCCACTTTTTACAATGTCTGCAGTTTATTTCCAGGTTTCAGTTTACCTGCGGTGTAAGGTTTTCTTCATTCATTTTCCATTTCCCGCTCCACATCTTTATCGCCGCGTCCCGAAAGGTTGATAATTGAAAGACTGTTCTTTTCTTTAAGCAGCTTCAAGGCCAATGCATTGGCATGTGAAGTTTCGATAGCCGGTATGATTCCTTCCGGTCTTGATAAAAGGTAAAACGCGTCTATCGCTTCCTTTTCAGTGATGCAGTGGTAGGTTACCCGGCCGGTTTCTTTAAGGTGGGAATGTTCAGGACCCACGCCGGGATAATCAAGACCCGCCGATACAGAATGCGT
>JANXXZ010000166.1 GCA_025350385.1 Bacteroidales bacterium | reverse complement strand
CACCAGTGACTTTATCATTACCAATTATTTCTACGGGGGCAACATAAAACAATGTTTTCACTCCTGCCCCTTTTGCAAGATCGTATTCAAATTCGTAAGCACCCATTTCTTCTCTTGCTCTGCGGTATGCAAGAGTAACTTTTTCTGCTCCCATTCTTGCAGATTCTGAAGCCGCATCCATCGCAGTATTTCCTCCGCCAAATACAATTACTTTGTTGCCGTAAACGAGTTTACTACGTTCATTTCTTAACTTTTCAATCATCTCTACTGCTCCAACAACATTTATTTTATATTCTCCCGGTATGTTTAAAGCAGATGTATTTGCATTTCCGATACCAATAAATATTGAGTCATAATCTTTTTCAAGCATTTCTATATCTATTACGCTTTTTATAAATCGGTTGAAAATAATATTAAACCCAAGTTGATTTTGAAGGTAATCTATTTCATCAAGAATTTCTTCGTCTGCTATTTTATAAGGTGCAATACCATGAATTGCTAATCCTGACGCCTTTGATTTCCCTTCGAATATATCAACCTGAATTCCCGCTAAACGAAGTTCACAGGCACATGCAAGTCCTGCAGGGCCGCCCCCGATAATTGCAACTTTAAATTTTATTTCCTCGCCTTGACTGAATATTCCGGTTTTGTTATTTATAGCATTAATGGTCGCATAGTTCTGAAGCCTTCCTATTTCTATTGCTTTTACACCTTGCTTAGTGTATACACAAGATCCTTCACATAAAACATCAACGGGGCAAACCTTACCACACAAATTTCCCAGGAAATTTGATTTATAAATTGTTTTAGCCGAACCTGTCAGATTACCGCTGTTTATTTGCCTTATGAATAGCGGTATATCAATCGTTGTTGGACATGCTTTAACACAAGGTGCATCATAACAAAACAGGCATCTGGAACTTTCAAGTAACGCCTCGGTTTTATTCATCACGGGTTTAATCTGTTTGAAATTCCTGTTAAACTCCTGCTCGTTTTCCGGTCTTTTATATTCTGCCATATTATTTATAATATTACTTGCTTCCGGTTAACCGGAATAACTGTTTAATTACTAAATTTAAAACCTGATTTAAAGTTCTGTGATTTTACCATATGACTCCGGTCTCCTGTCACGAAAGAACTGCCAGGTCGATCGTACTTCTTCTATCATATCAAGGTCGAATTCTGAAACAAGAAGTTCGTCATTATTCTCCGACGCCTGCGAAAATATCTGTCCGCGTGGATCAACAAAATACGATGAGCCATAAAACTTCCCTATATTCCATGGTTTTTCTGTTCCGACTCTGTTTATACAACCCATAAAATATCCGTTCGCCGCAGCGTGCGCTGGTTGTTCAAGCTTCCATAAATACTGTGAAAGTCCGGCAACAGTCGCAGAAGGATTATAAACTATTTCTGCACCATTCAATCCGAGTATTCTTGCACCTTCCGGGAAATGCCTGTCGTAACAAATATACACACCTACTTTACAATACTTTGTCTGAAACACAGGATATCCGAGGTTTCCAGGTTTAAAGAAAAATTTCTCCCAGAATCCTGATGTATGAGGAATATGATTCTTTCTGTATTTACCAAGAATTGTACCATCAGCATCGATTACTGCTGCAGTGTTATATAAAACACCAGGCTGTTCTTTTTCAAACACAGGTACTATAATAACCATTGAATATTTCTTGGCATATTCCTGCATTCTTTCAACTGTTGGCCCCGGCATTGGCTCAGCAGACTCATACCAGGCTTTATCCTGACCTGGACAAAAATACGGTGTGTTGAAGATTTCCTGCATACATAAAACCTGAACACCCTTTTTTCCTGCTTCCTCTATAAATGGAATATGTTTTTTGAACATCGCCTCTTTTATCTGTGCTATCGTTCCTTCTCCTTCCGTCATAGGAAGTGACATCTGTATTAAACCGGATTTTATTTTTCTTGGCATAAGTCTGTAATTTTTAATTTTATTAATATACTATTTTAAATGATTGATTTAGCCTTTTCCCGCTTTATGAATTGCCCGTATCCTTTCTTGATTTTCACAACCCCGTTATCTATTGCAAGGTTACCACGAAGTATAGTTTGCTTGCATTTGCCTTTTACTTTCCATCCTTCGTATGCAGAATAATCCACGTTCATATGATGATTCTTTACTGACAAAGTGTGTTCCTCGTTCGGATCGAAAATTATTATGTCTGCATCCGCTCCGATACCTATGGTTCCCTTTCTTGGAAACATTCCGAAAATCTTTGCAGAATTGGTAGATGTAATCTCGACGTATTTATTAAGTGATATCTTTCCCTTATTCACTCCCTCGCTGAACATTAATTCCATTCTGTTTTCAATTCCGGGAGCACCGTTTGGGATTTTTGTGAAATCATCTTTTCCCGCAGCCTTCTGTTCCAGGTGAAACGGACAATGGTCAGTCGCAATAGTTTGAATCGACCCCTGATTAATTCCTCCCCATAATGCCACCTGATCTTTCTTCTCCCTTAAAGGCGGACTCATTACCCACTTAGCACCCTCAAAATCTTTTTCGTACAGCGATGCATCAAGTGTAAGATACTGAACACAGGTCTCTGCATATACTTTTTGATTTCTCATCTGTGATCTTCTCAATGCATTTAGTGAACCCTCGCAGGTCATATGTACAATGTATGCTTGAACACCTGAATTGAATGCCATATCGGTAAATCTCCCTGTTGCTTCTGATTCAGTTATCTCCGGCTGTGAAAGATAATGATACAACGGTGAAAGCTTGCCTTCGGCTTTGTGTTTGGATACAAGAAAATCTATAATATCACCGTTGGTTGCATGCGAAGTGACAATACCTCCATGTTTTTTCACTTCATTCATTAACCCTATCATCTGTTTGTCATCAATCATCAAAGAGCCTTTGTAAGCCATGAAAGTTTTAAAAGATGATATCCCGAGTTCGTTTATAAAATATGATATTTCCTTTTTGGTCTCATCATTAAAATCCGTTACTGCTATGTGAAAGGCATAGTCGCCATATGCATTTCCCGTTGCCCTGCCTGTCCATTCATCGTATGCGGCTTTTAATGACTCTCCCTGCTTCTGAATTATAAAATCTATTACGGTAGTCGTCCCTCCGTGCAGTGCTGAAAGAGTTCCAGTTTCATAATTATCAGAAGAAAAAGTTCCCATAAAAGGCATCTCAAGATGAACGTGTGGGTCGATACCACCGG
>JANXXZ010000248.1 GCA_025350385.1 Bacteroidales bacterium | reverse complement strand
AAGTTTTCCTTTCAGTTCTGGAATAACCTTGGTTGCGGCTTTGGCAGCGCCTGTGCTTGAGGGTATAATATTACCTCCGGCAGCACGTCCGCCACGCCAGTCTTTGGCAGATGGACCATCAACAGTTTTTTGTGTAGCGGTTGTAGCATGAACAGTAGTCATGAGACCTTCAACAAGTCCGAAACTATCATTGATCACCTTTACCAGGGGGGCAAGACAATTGGTAGTGCAACTGGCGTTTGATACAAATTGTTCTCCGGCATATTTCTTATTATTCACACCCATTACAAACATTGGAGTGTCATCCTTTGACGGAGCTGACATAACAACACGTTTAGCTCCTCCGTCAATATGAGCCTGGCAGGTTTCCTTGGTGAGGAATAACCCTGTGCATTCTGCAACGTAATCAGCACCTACTTCTGACCACTTGATCTCGGCAGGATTCTTACATCCTGTAACACGGATTGATTTTCCGTTAACAACCAGATGTCCGTCCTTCACATCAATGGTACCTTTAAACTGTCCATGAACACTATCATATTTTAACATGTACGCCATGTAATTCACATCGATCAGGTCGTTGATTGCTACCACATCCATATCATCGCGCGAAACGGAAGCGCGGAAAACAAGACGGCCGATACGGCCAAATCCATTGATACCAACTTTAATTTTTGTCATAATGTATTGATTTTTAAGAATTATTTTCGTTCCGAAACAAAGCGCGAAAATACGTTTTCTTCATAAGAAACAGAAATATTCAGCAAGGATATTAAGTGCCTTTCATTAATAGCATTTGGTCATGCTACGACTTCATCGACATTTCCGGTTCTTTTTAAAAAGCCCCAGGCTGCAAGTTCTCCTTTCATTGCCCGAAGGTATGATTTTACGAGCACGAACCATAAAAGTTGCCTGTAAAGGATTCGTTGCAGGAACAAATCAAACAGGTTTCGCGGTTTAAATTTTTCTCCGTCATACCTGAAAGCGATAATCGATATTACCAGATCAAGTCCAAAATACAGGAAGTATAATACTACAATCAACCATGCTTTGGGCAGAAAGAAGGAAAATAACAAGGTAATATCAACCAATGGTGATAAAAGTGGAAGAATCAATTGAAATACAAGCAGGTGCGGAAGCTGCACCCAACTCATATTCAGCCGTTTGCGTGTGAACAGTAGGTCACGGTGTTTCCAGAATGATTGCATAATGCCAAACGTCCAGCGGAATCGTTGCTTGACCAGCATTTCAACAGTTTCAGGAACTTCAGTGTAAGCGAGTGCCTCATTGCATGAATGTATCCTGTAACCCATCCTGAGAATCCTCATGGTGAGGTCACAGTCCTCAGCCAGGGTATCAGTCGTAAAACTACCTGCTTTCACTACAGCCTCCTTTCTGAAGGCTCCAATAGCTCCCGGGACGACCATGATTGCATTCAACATGTCAAATGCTCTTCGGTCAAAATTCTGGCTGGTTGTATATTCAATGAATTGCCAGCGGGTTAATAAATTTACACGGTTGCCGACTTTTACGTTTCCTGCGACTGCTGCAACATTCACATTTGTAAAATATGGGATGAGCTTTGAGATGGCATCCGGGCGAAGCACGGTATCAGCATCAATACAAATAAGAATATCACCAGTAGAGTAACCGATACCATAATTTAGCGCAGAAGCCTTCCCTCCGTTAGGTTTTGACAGGACCTTGACCAAAGGGTTACCTGAATATGAAGATCTTACCCTGTTAAATGTGTTGTCTTTTGATCCATCGTCCACAAAAATGATCTCATAATCGGGATAGTCACTCTTTAAAAGGTTTTCAACGGTTCGCAATGCAGTGATTTCCTCATTATAGGCTGGTACAATTATACTAACCTTGGGCAAGAATGAATGATCAGGATTCAAAAATACTGTTTTTGATCTACTTCTTTGAATCCATGAAAGGATTGCTACCGAAAGGATTTTAAAGACTGAGAGTAAGAGTGCCAGGAAAAATAATGCGGAAATTACCCGGTTAAATATGTAACCTGCCCTGAAAACCGTGGCATCGGCCGACTCCAGATAACTGTTAAACCGCCCGCTTTCAACAGGCATAAGGTCGTCTCTTTTTTTATCCATTAATGATGCAATGCTAACAAATTCATACCCATGATCCCGGTAGTATTGAATAATTGCTGGTAACGCCTTTATTGTTGCTTCGCGTTTTCCCCCGGCATCGTGCAGGAGCATAATGTTACCCAGTCCCTTTTGTTTAATTGCTCGTGCAATTACTGAATCGGCCGAAACCCCAATTTGCCAGTCAAGTGGATCGATAGAGGAACCGACTGTGAGGTAACCTTCAGCCTTTGCAACCGCTATGGGTTCAATCTGAACCGGGTTAACCGGTTCGGCATCGGTATTATAAGGTGGTCGGAATAGCATGGTCGCATGCCCGGTAATTCCTTCTATAATATATCCTGTTGCCCGAAGTTCTATACGGAGTCTTTCATCAGAAACCAATTCAAGGTTTGGATGCAGAAAGGTGTGATTCCCTATTTCATGGCCTTCATCATAGATTCGTTTTACTAAGGGCAGGTTTTGCTCGGCATTGATTCCTGTGACAAAAAAGGCTGCCGGAACATGGTATTCTTTGAGGATGTCGAGAATCCTCGGTGTATAGTTTTCATCCGGTCCGTCATCAAACGTAAGAGCTATCTTATTCAGTTTCTCCCCCGTTTTGTTGATAACAAAGCTGGATGGCAATTCCAGGTATTTTTCTCCGGTAATTGATTGTTCCTGTAAATTGTATTCAAGTTCGGTCTTTCCTGGCTGAGGGGTTGAAATAATATTAAGAATTTCTCCGGCCCCGACATAGTCGACATTGTATGACGAGCCTGTGTTTTCCAGCATTTTATAATTAAACGGATTTGCCCGAAGAGCTGAATCAGTGAGATTGCGGTCGTAAAAGCTCCATAGCCGTGTATCTTCTGACCCGAGACGCCACAGGGCATATCCTGCAACTTCATTATCAACTGCAGCCCTTATTGCATTATAATTGCTTATGGCATCAGTAAAATATACATGGTGTTGAAGATCTTTATCGTCGTAATAGTCGTACCTAAGATTATAGGTTGAACTGTCAAATACCACTTTCCCTTCACTTTCGAGCGCTGTTGATATTGCTTCCTGGTATGTGACATCGATTCCCTGGTACCCGTCGGTCCAGTCATATCCATAACCAGCTATACACATTACTACTTTTTCGGGATCGATCTTCTTGAACATATCATCCATGGCAGCCTCAAGCCAATATTGTGCTGCAACCGGGCCTGCTGAACTTTCTGAATTATACTGGTCATAAGCCATCAGGAATAATAAATCATTCACTTTACTTAACTCTGTAATATTGTAGTCTTCATTAAATGGAGCTATGTCCTGTGTAACAAGGTACCCTTCCTTATGAAGCCGGTCATAAAGTTCCTTCTGGAAGGTTATCATGTATTCGTCAGTGGTCTCTTTAAGGTCTTCAAAGTCAATATTTACGCCGTTAAAGCTATACTTATGAAGCAACCTCATAATGCTTTCGATAAATACAGCCCTTCGCTTTGGTGAATGTATGATACGGTGCACATTATCTCCGTTGAATTTACCGTTAAAATAATTGGAAACCATAGGAACAATGGCTAAATGATTCCTGCGCATTATTGTGAGTGCCAATGAATCAACGTCAGCATAAATCTGGTCCGACGAATCCTGAACAAAAAACCATTCGGGCAATACCATATTGAGATGCGATACATTTTTGATCAGGGAATACTTTGCCTGTACATCCCAGTTCACATAAAACCCGGCATGTACCGGGTAATATTTCTTAACATTACCCGGAATTGGTATATTTGAATTGTAAAAATCGTGGTTTCGGGCACTCCTGGCCTGGTTGATAATTTTTTGTAGTTTGGCGTATTCTTTTGCTCCCGCATTTTTTTCGATAACAGCATTCGTCATTTTCCTGTATAGTTCCGGGTGATCTAACAGCGACGGAATCTTCATGATCTGCTTGTGCAAAAGCGAAACTACGATAGAACTTACTCCAATTAGAAGGATCACCGTTGCTATTTTTATGATCCATCTGAACCTGTTCCATCGGGAAGGATTTTCAGTATAAAAAACAGGTTTCATGAATGTTTCCATAATAAATACTAAATTAAGTGCGAAATTACGACATAAATAGCTATGTGGATTGACAAATGAAGTGCTAAAAAGATTATCAACTATTCCACATCAGGTCAATTCAGCTAGAGTAACCCCTAGCAACTTAAATGAAGAAATAGCCACTCTCTAACGAGCCTTATGACAATTCCGTTAATTTCCGTATTTTTGCCGACAATGGAAAACATCCGAAACTTCTGCATTATAGCACATATCGACCACGGTAAAAGTACTCTGGCCGACCGCTTACTTGAAATGACCGGCGCACTTACTGAACGCCAGATGCAAAACCAGGTTCTTGATGACATGGACCTGGAGCGTGAACGGGGTATCACCATTAAAAGCCATGCAATTCGCATGGAATATGAGCATGAAGGCAAAAAGTACAGGCTGAACCTTATTGACACGCCTGGTCATGTCGATTTCTCATATGAAGTATCGCGTGCCATCGCTGCTTGCGAAGGTGCTTTGTTAATCATTGACGCCACCCAGGGTATACAGGCACAGACTATTTCAAACCTCTACCTGGCACTTGAACACGATCTTACTATCATCCCTATTATGAATAAAATGGATATGGATTCCGCCATGCCCGAAGAAGTGGAAGACCAGATCGTTGAACTCATCGGTTGCAAACCCGATGAAATTATCCGCGCCAGCGCCCGCACTGGGATGGGAATTGAGGAAATTTTACATGCTATACTCACAAGAATACCGCCTCCTAAAGGTGACCCTGATGCTCCACTGCAGGCTCTGATCTTTGATTCATTATATAACCCGTTCCGCGGTGTGATTGCCTATTTCAAAATATTCAACGGCACTCTGCGTAAAAACGATTATGTAAAATTCGTTTCTACAGTTAAGGAATACCATGCTGACGAAATCGGGATATTACGTTTACTGCCTCAACCAGTTGAAGAACTAAGCACAGGAGATGTAGGTTATATTATTTCAGGCGTTAAAACGGCAAAGGAAATAAAGGTTGGTGACACAATTACAAAAGTTGACAGACCATGCAGTTCAGCAATCGAAGGATTCAAGAATGTTAAACCCATGGTGTTTGCCGGTATATACCCAATTGAAAGCGATGACTATGAAGACTTACGTTCTTCATTAGAGAAGTTGCAACTGAATGATGCTTCTTTGAGCTTTGAGCCGGAATCGTCACTGGCTCTGGGATTTGGATTCCGTTGTGGGTTCCTCGGGCTGCTTCATATGGAAATTGTGCAGGAACGCCTCGACCGGGAATTTGACATGGATATTATCAACACGGTTCCTAATGTAATGTATAAAGTTATGACTACCAAAGGCGATTCGTTCGAGGTGCATAATCCCTCGGGAATGCCAGAGGTTACCCAGATTGAATATGTAGAAGAACCATATATCCTTGCCCAGATCATCTCAAAGGCAGAATACCAAGGCGGGATCATGAAACTTTGTATGGACAAGCGTGGAACATTGCTCAACCAAGTTTACCTCACCCAAAACAGGGTGGAACTTAACTTTGAACTACCACTTGGCGAGATCGTATTCGATTTTTATGACAAACTGAAAAGCATTTCAAAGGGATACGCCTCATTTGATTACCATATTTCGGGCTACAAGGAAGCCGCCTTGGCAAAACTCGACATATTGCTGAATGGCGACCCGGTAGATGCACTTTCAACACTTATTCACCGCGATAATGCTTATGATTTCGGTAGGCGTATGTGCGAAAAACTGAAGGAACTTATTCCACGCCAGCAATATGATGTAGCCATACAGGCAGCCATAGGCGCTAAAATCATAGCCCGCGAAACTGTAAAGGCTCTGCGTAAGGATGTTACGGCCAAATGTTACGGTGGCGATATTACCCGTAAACGTAAACTGCTTGAAAAACAAAAGAAAGGCAAAAAGCGTATGCGGCAGGTAGGCAACGTGGAAGTGCCTCAAAGTGCTTTTCTGGCTGTATTGAGACTTGACTAAAGACATTAATAACAAGTTGATAAATTGATTTAAGAAAGGCGAGAGCATCTTTTTTCATTAGCCAGTATCTCAATTTTCAACTCGTTTGTTATCGGGCTTCAAGCTATAACAACAATTTATGACATATAATTTATCACAAGCGTTTCGTTGTAGAAGATTAACGTTCTTTGAAAGACTTTGTAATTCAGAGTTTCAGAGGTTTTTGCTGTTCAAACGATTTGAAAATAGTTTTGTATTAAATCAAGACTATTTTATGAATCAAGGTAAGTATGTTTTTGCTCAGATCTTCGATATTGTATCTCCCAATGACTTCTCTAAGTGCGTGAATAGGTATAATGGGGATTATAAGACACAACATTTTAGTTGCTGGAAGCAATTTCTTTGTATGTCCTTTGGTCAGTTGACACATCGAGAAAGTTTATCAGACACCGTACTCTGCATCAAAGCAAATTCCAGAAAGCTCTACCACTTAGGCATTGGGAAAGCAATAGTTAAATCGACTTTGAGCAAAGCCAATGAGAACAGGGATTGGCGTGTATTTCAAGACTTTGCTCTTCTTCTGATCGCACAAGCAAAAGAGCTTTATACAGGTGATAGTCAACTGGAAGTAGACATTAAGAACAATGTTTTTGCTATTGACTCAACTACTATTGACCTGTGTCTAAGCCTCTATCCTTGGGCAAAATTTCGGAAAAGAAAAGGTGCTGTTAAATTGCATACTTTGCTTGACTTGAAGACTTCGATTCCAGAGTTCATCCTCATTTCAGATGGTAAAATGCATGATGTAAATGTCCTTGACAAGATACCCATATTACCAGAGAGCATTTACGTAATGGATAGAGGGTACCTGGATTTTGACAGACTCTATACTATCCAAACAGCAAAGGCATTCTATATAACACGGGCTAGAAAGATCTTTAACTTTAAGAGGATTTACTCTTCCAAAGTTGATAAAAGCACTGGCGTATTATGTGACCAAACTATTAGACTGACAGGATTTTATGTATCCAAAGACTATCCAGGCATGTTTCGGAGAATCAAATATTATGACACGGAAACTGACAAAACATTTGTATTTCTATCCAACAACTTTAACCTTTCAGCATTAGAAATTGCAATGCTTTATAAACATAGCTGGTTCATAGAAACGTTCTTTAAATGGATTAAACAACACTTAAAGATCAAATCCTTTTGGGGGACAAGTCAAAATGCAGTCAAAACACAAATTTGGATAGCCATTTCTGTTTATGTAATAGTGTTGATCCTAAAAAAGAAACTGAAATTGGCTCAATCAATCTACGAAATTCTACAGATTTTGAGCATCAATATATTTGATAAAGAGCCTATAAATCAGCTATTTAATGATTCTGAATTACAAAATTTCAAAGAACGTGATCCTAATCAATTGATTATGTTCGACTTATAACGAAACGCTTGTGATAATTTATTTCAAATTGTATCTTTTCAACTTTTTCACTGATAAATTTATTGAAATCAATTGTAACTTTATACCGGTTTATTCCGTTAAATGTTCAACCAAGAGGAAAAACAACCAGATATGACAGCAGCAGAGTACAATTCATGTGCTGAACATTATTCCGATGGTGTGTACCGCTTCATTCTCAAGAATATAAAGGATGATGATACAGCCAAAGATATAGTGCAGGAGTCGTACGTCCGGATGTGGGAAAGGGTAAAAGAGATTTCATACGAAAAAGCCAAATCGTACCTGTTTACTACTGCCTACCATACTATGATTGACCATATCCGTAAAAACCAGCGGCTCACCTCCATGGAAGGCACCTACGACTCAAAATACCAGGATCACAATACATTTAATGACTTGAAGGAGATAATAAACGAGGCAGTGGCCAAACTTCCCGAAATACAACGCACCGTTATTTTACTGAGAGACTATGAAGGTTACGCATACGATGAAATTGGTGAAATAACAGGATTAAATGAATCGCAGGTAAAGGTTTACATATTCAGGGCAAGGGCATTTTTGAAACAGTACATTGGAAGTTTGGACATGGTGTTATAAAAAGAAAGATAAAAGACAAAAAGATAAGAGCAAAAGGAATAGAAAATGAAGATCGCTTTTACTTTTTAGTGGAATACTAGCAACGACCAAAACAGAACTACCAAAATACAATCACCCAATGAACATCAACAAGGATAATTACGAAGCATATTATCTCGATTACTACGAAGGCAATCTCACGCCTTCCGAAGTAGATGAGATGCTCCTTTTCATCGAACAAAATCCTGAAATCAGGAACGAGTTTGAAGGATACGAGTCTGTTTCCCTTGTACCTGACGAAACAATCCGTTATGAAGGGAAAGAATCCTTAAAAAAAAATGGAATTCCTGCGGCTGGACTCATCACTGCTGAAAACTGTGAGGAATTTCTGGTAGCTGAATTGGAAGGATACATTTCGGATGATGAACTTATACAACTGAATGAATTCATTGCAGCAAATCCGAAATTCAATAAAGATAGGCGGATCTATTCATATACTTATCTTGAACCGGATCTATCGGTTACTTTCAGCCTGAAAGAATCATTAATACACAAAGCCATCCCGGTGGGAAGTATCAATGAATCCAATTACGAAAATATTATGATCCTGGAAGTGGAAGGAACAATCTCACTGGAACTCAGGATGGAACTTGATGAATTCCTCAACCTAAACCCTCAACTGGGAAAAGAACGGAAACTATTCGGATTGACCAGATTGCAACCTGATACTTCAATTGTATTTCTAGAAAAAGCCTCACTCAAACATGCAATAGTTCCGATTCGAAAGATTGTTTATTATGCCTTATCAGCATCGGCTTCAATAATCCTGTTGATGGGAATATATTTTACGTGGGAAAACAAATTTAGACCCACAGGATTAGCCGACAATTCGAACCGAATCAAAACAAACACAACTTTTGTTTCACCAATCACAAAAAATGCTATAAAAGGTAGCAATAAACAGGTATCTTCTCCAGCTTTGGTATCAAATGAAATAACCAACCCTTCATCGGGGCAACATAAAACTACTTTAGTCCTAAAGAAGGATCATAATGAGAAATCAGCCTTTCAACTTCCGATCCGATGTACGGTTCAAATGCCTGTTATGGAGGCAATCGCATGCAACAAAATAACCTCCCGCGATTATGTGGAACCAGAATTTATATTCATCCGCACTAGTCAGATGCATAGTAACGATTTTCTCGAATTATATTACAATATTAAACTTGCCGAGCAGATTCAATATGCACAATTAAAAGAATCCGATAAAAATCCAGAGAAAACACTGTTTAATTCGCTAACATCAAAAGTCACAGGCCTTTTTGCTTCAAACCGCAAAACCCAGCCTGAAACTAAAAGCAATATTTCTATCTGGACATTTGCCCAACTTGGAGTAAAGACATACAACAGCATAACACAGGACGATGTTAAACTCGAACTTCAGAAAGATGAAAACGGTAAAGTAATTTCCTACAATTTTGTTGGCGATAATATTAATATGCATAGGGACATTAAGAAGTAGCTCATACAATTTCAACCCATATGCCATTTCTTAATGCGGACTTAGAAAGTATGGTTTTTTTATGTAATTGCACGTAATATTATAAATCCTATATCTACACATATTGTAAAATCGATGACCGATCACTTTGTCTAGAAGTGAATTGGATGAGGTAAGAAAAAGAAAAAAACTTGTTTATGAAAAAGAATAAAAATTAAAATGGTTACAGTTTAAAATGCAATTCCATGCACTCTCTTCATCTTTGGTGGATGGAACTTTATCAATCAGTTCTGATACCGACATGATTTTTAATGGTTTCATATAAATAATATGGTTAATCGTGATCTTTAAATTTTCCAGGTCAAATTTTAATATAACGTTGAAAATATTTTAGCCTTTTTTTAACATTTATTTCATATGGCTGTAACAAATGAAATCCCCATTCCGTCTAGTTATCGTAAAATGAATTAAACCACAAAAAAC
>JANXXZ010000101.1 GCA_025350385.1 Bacteroidales bacterium | reverse complement strand
GACAGAGTTTTCCATAACTTTCCGGCCTAACTCCCCTACCCTGTTATCAATATCATACTCAGGACAATAATATAATTCTGCCAGCAGGAAACCAGCCTTTATCGCCCTTGAGATTTCACGATAACCTTCAATAACAAACAGGTTTTGCTGCCTGCGTTCCCGGCTCTTTGACTGCAGTAAAAGGATATTCTTTATCCGTGGATTATGGTTCGACGTTATCTTTTCTGGCATCTGGCGGAATTAAGGGACAAATTTATTCATTTATTGTACTTTTGCTCACAAATTATTAAAGGTCCGGATGTACCCCGGCAAACGGATACCGGCTGAATGCTGATCTCATCCTTTATTCACTGAGATGGCTGTGAAGAGGAGTCTCCGGACTTCTGTCTTCCGACTTCTGACTAAACCTGGAATACTATAACAATAACCCTGGAACCAATCTACTAAATAATGACGAACATACCTCTCAATTTTGGTCTCATAGGCGCCGGCGGATATATCGCTCCCCGGCATCTGAAAGCAATAAAGGATACCGGTAATCTACTTGTTGCAGCGTTGGATAAATACGACGGTGTTGGAATAATGGACAGTTATTTTCCTGATGCTGAATTCTTTACAGAACCTGAACGTTTCGACAGGCATATGGATAAACTTCGCAGGTTAGGATCCGGCCATAAGATAGATTATGTGAGCATCTGCTCTCCCAACTACCTGCACGATGCCCACATGCGTCTTTCACTCCGAAACGACGCTCATGCAATTTGCGAAAAACCGCTTGTCCTTAATCCCTGGAACCTCGATGCCCTGAGTGAACTGGAAGAGGAAACCGGGAAAAAGATTTATACCATCCTTCAACTCCGGCTTCATCCGGCTATAATCGCCCTTCATGAAAAAATTGCAAAAGGGCCTGCTGACAAGGTATATGATGTAGATCTTTCCTATATCACAAGCAGGGGTAAATGGTACCATATTTCCTGGAAAGGCGATCTCAGCAAATCAGGAGGGATAGCTACCAATATCGGGATTCATTTCTTTGATATGCTCACCTGGATTTTTGGTAATGTAAAAGAAAATTTAGTTAAAACCCATACGGAGGATCATGCTTCCGGCTACCTGCTCCTCGACATAGCACGTGTAAATTGGTTCCTCAGTATCAACCCGGATTACTTACCCGGTGCAACCCTTGCCGCAGGTAAACGCACCTTCCGTTCCATTACGGTTGATGGAGAAGAAGTGGAATTCAGTGAAGGATTCACTGATCTGCATACCCGCAGCTATGAGCATATCTTCTCCGGTGATGGCTTTGGATTGGAGGATGCCCGGCGAAGCATAGAAATTGTTCAGAAAATAAGGTCACAGGTAAAATAGTACCGGAGCTTTATGGGTAGAATAACAAGGGTACAATCTTGCATGTCTGCATGAATCTGATATAGTTTACAGTATATTTTCAGCCAGGAATTACTGGCATACGGTAGATTCTCAATTTTGGATATTGCCAAAAAGCAAGTACTTTTGTAAAAATGCGACCCTGATGGTATACCTTCTAGCCATTTTGCCTGTAAGCTTTACGTTCAGTTACCCGTATATTCCAATTGTTTCTTTTCAATCATAAGAATCCTGAAATGAAAACAGCTTTAATTACCGGGATAACCGGGCAGGACGGCGCTTACCTGGCCGAATACCTGTTAAAAAAAGGATATATTGTTCATGGGCTTAAGCGTCGCAGTTCGTCGTTCAATACCGACAGGATAGATCATTTGTACCAGGACCCGCATGCAGAACACCGCAACCTGTTTTTGCATTACGGTGACCTTACTGATGCAGCCAACCTGATCAGCCTGGTCCAGGAAATTCAACCGGATGAGATTTACAACCTTGCTGCAATGAGCCATGTAAAAGTGAGTTTTGACAGCCCTGAATATACTGCTAATACCGATGCGCTCGGCACCCTCCGCCTGCTTGAAGCCATCAGGATGTTGGGAATGGCGGGTAAAACCCGTTTTTACCAGGCTTCTACCAGTGAGTTGTATGGAATGGTCCGTGAAACTCCTCAAACTGAACTTACTCCTTTTTATCCCCGCTCTCCCTATGCTGTTGCAAAACTTTATGGCTACTGGATCACCGTGAACTATCGCGAAGCCTACGGGATTTTTGCAACGAACGGTATACTGTTTAACCATGAGTCGCCTATCAGGGGCGAAACCTTCGTTACCAGGAAGATCACCATGGCTGCATCCCGTATATCGATGGGAATGCAACAGAACCTGTTCCTTGGTAACTTATCAGCAAAACGTGACTGGGGACATGCCAAAGACTATATTCAGGCAATGTATCTTTCGCTGCAGCATTCCCAGGCCGACGATTTCGTGGTTGCCACCGGTGTAACTACCGAAGTAAGAGAATTTGTAAGGAAAGCATTTGCACTAACCGGTTTAATTCTGGAATTCAAAGGGGAAGGTTCTGATGAAAAGGGCATCCTGGTAAAAAACGAAGCTAAAACCTGTTCTCTGCCTATAGGCAGCGTGGTAGTTGAAGTGGATCCACGGTATTTCAGGCCTACCGAAGTGGAATTATTGCTGGGCGATCCTTCAAAAGCAAAAAAATTGCTCGGCTGGAAGCCTGAATATGACCTGGATGCATTGGTTGAAGATATGGTAAAGGCTGATCTTAAACTGGCTGCCCGCGAAAAATACCTGAAGGATGGCGGATACAGAGTGAATAATTATTTTGAGTAATGAGACATGGGTTATGAGATATTGGTTATTAGTTATTAGTTATTGGGGAATCAGGTAACTCCGGCGAATAAACTATCCGACCTTCATACTAACTAACCTTCTTACCCTCCAACCCTCAAACCCACCAATGGAAAAACAATCGAAAATATACATAGCCGGCCACAACGGGTTAGTAGGATCAGCCATCCGTCGTAACCTGGAACAAAAAGGGTATACCAACATTATCGGACGCACTTATGATGAACTTGACCTCCTGGATTCAACCCTGGTGAAATCCTTCTTTGCAACGGAGCATCCTGAATACGTTTTCCTTGCTGCCGCCAAAGTAGGAGGCATCATGGCCAATAATACCTTTCGCGCCCAATTCATTTACGAAAACCTCCAGATTCAGAATAATGTGATCCACAATGCTTACCTGTCGGGTGTTAAAAAGCTTTTATTCCTGGGTAGTTCATGCATCTACCCGCGGCTGGCTCCCCAGCCTCTGCGCGAGGAATACCTGCTCACCGGTGAACTTGAATATACTAATGAGCCTTATGCTATTGCCAAGATTGCCGGCATCAAAGTATGTGAATCCTATAACCTGCAGTACGGAACTGATTTCCTGAGCGTAATGCCTACCAACCTGTATGGCCTGAATGATAATTATGACCTGTATAATTCGCATGTACTACCAGCTTTGATCCGTAAAATGCACCTTGCACACTGTCTTGAAACGCGCGATTTATTGGCCATCCGCAACGATCTGAAGAAGAATGCCATGAAAGAAATTGATGCTGCAGCTGATAATGAAACAATCTTCCGGTTTCTCGGAATGCAGGGCATTCGTAAACAAGTTGACGGGAAAGTAATACTCAGCCTGTGGGGTACCGGAACACCTTTGCGTGAATTCCTCTGGGTTGAAGATATGGCTGATGCCTGCGTTTTTATTATGGAAAAAGTAAGCAGTAAAGGTCTTGCTCCTGCGTCGGGCAATGAAGTAAGAAATACACATATTAATATCGGAACCGGCAGGGAGATCACAATCCGTTCACTGGCTGTATTGGTGCAATCCATCGTTGGTTTTGGCGGTTCCCTGCAGTTCGATCCCTCCAGGCCGGATGGCACCCCGCGAAAACTACTGGATGTAAGCAAACTCGAAAAACTGGGATGGAAATATACGGTGGAACTGGAGGATGGAATCAGGCAGGTTTACAGGAATTATGTGGCGGATTGAGTAGGGAGTTGGGAGTAAGGAGTTGGGAGTGAGGGAGCGATGGAGTGAGGGAGCGATGGAGTAAGGGAGCGTTGGAGTAAGGGAGCGAGGGAGCGAGGGAGAGAGGGAGAGAGAACAAGCATGCGAAAATCTGAGAATAAGAGCGGATTCAGAGCCGTAGTGATTACAAAATGAATTATGGGAACAGAAATACTGCTGAACAACTATCATTGGTACGCTTTATACACCCGCTCACGGGCTGAAAAAAAGGTCTTCAAAGAACTCACTGAGAGGGGGGTCATTGCCTTCCTTCCCATGCGGAAAATAATCCGGCAATGGAGCGACCGCAAGAAAAAAGTGGATGCTCCTTTATTCAATTCATACGTTTTTGTAAATGTATCAGAAAAGGAATACCTGAAAGCATTGCAGGTAGAAGGAGTTGTACGCTTTGTCACCTTCAGCGGGAAAGCCGTCGCAATTCCTCCCCAACAGATCGAGGCAATAAAAGCATACCTTGGCGAAGGTGCCCCGGAATATGATGAATCATCCATTGAACTTGAAGCCGGAATAAATATAGAAATTACTCAGGGTCCGATGATGGGACTCACAGGAGTGCTGCTCTCATTTCATGGCAAGCACCGAGTAAAAATTGAAATTGAATGCGTGGGGCAAAGTCTTATTATTGATGTTCCACGGACAAGCCTGAGAAAGACTTAAAAAACACTTCAGGAAAAGAATTAAGTCTGTGACCTGAAAACAACAATTTACTTTCTTCCCCGAAAGCCAGTTATTTACCACTATATTTTGCACGATTCCTTTTCCTAACTTGCGGGTGGAAAAAAGACAGGAGAACCTATCCGGCGATGTTAAATTGACCTCTTGCCTGATACTACTAACGAAACACGAATAAAAAACGGAGTCTTAATACAATCAGTTATGTTCACCGATAAAATATTACTCATAACAGGCGGCACCGGCTCATTCGGCAATGCTGTCCTCAGTCGCTTCCTGGATACTAATATCAGGGAAATCAGGATTTTCTCAAGGGATGAGAAAAAGCAGGACGACATGCGGCAATTCTATCGCAATAACAAAATCAAATACTATATTGGCGATACCCGCGATAAACGGAGCCTTGACATTGCCATGCGCGGGGTGGATTATGTTTTCCAGGCAGCAGCGCTCAAACAGGTACCATCCTGCGAGTTCTTTCCCATGGAAGCAGTCAGGACCAATGTGATAGGCTGTGAAAATGTACTGGATAGCGCCATGGAAAACGGTGTAAAAAATGTAATTGTGCTAAGCACTGATAAAGCGGTATATCCCATCAACGCCATGGGTATGTCGAAAGCCCTCAGCGAGAAAGTAATGGTAGCTAAAAGCCGCAACATGGTAGGCAGCGGGACTACGTATTGCGGAACCCGTTATGGTAATGTTATGGCTTCCAGGGGTTCAGTTATCCCGTTATTTATCGACCAGATAAAAAAAGGTGAACCCATCACTATCACCGATCCCCTTATGACCCGCTTCATGATGACCCTCGAAGATGCGGTTACCCTGGTAATTTATGCTTACGAACACGGCGATAACGGGGATATCTTTGTTCAGAAGGCCCCAGCGGCGACCATTGAAGTGCTGGCAAAAGCACTCATTGAATTGTACAACGCAAAAAGTGAGATAAAAGTGATTGGAACCCGGCACGGCGAAAAACTCTATGAAACACTCGTGAATCGTGAAGAAATGGCCAAAGCAACCGATATGGGTGATTATTTCCGCATTCCCGCCGATAACCGCGACCTCAATTACGGGAAATTTTTCACCGAAGGCGAAGCCAAAGTATCAGAAGTGGACGACTATACCTCGCATAATACGCAGCAACTGGATGTAGAAGCGACGAAGAGATTGCTGCTGAAACTGGAAATGATCCGTACTGATTTACGATAATAGAACGCTGATGACGCAGAAAAAACAGATTGACGCAGATTTCTAACTCTATCAGCGTGAATCCATTCAATCAGCGTCATCTGCGTTCCAATTAATTAACCTATGATACTTAAGATAGGAATCACCGGTCAGGCCGGGTTTGTTGGAACCCACTTGTATAACACCATCGGACTTTACCCCGAAAAGTATGAAAGGGTTCCCTTTGAGGATGCATATTTCGATGATACTGCCAGATTCAATGCCTTTGTCAGCTCATGCGATGTGATTGTTCACCTGGCAGCCCTGAACCGCCATAACGATCCGGAGGTAATCTATGCTACCAATATTGGATTGGTAAAGCAATTGATCGTTGCCATGAAGGAGACACATTCCAGGCCTTACGTCCTATTCTCCTCATCTACCCAGGAAGAACGCCACAATCTCTATGGGAAATCAAAGTTTGAAGGAAGGGAACTTCTTGCTGACTGGGCAAAATCAAACGGCGCAAAATTCACCGGGCTTATCATTCCCAATGTCTATGGACCTTTCGGAAATCCATATTATAATTCGGTTGTCGCTACTTTCTGCCACCAGCTCACACATAACGAAACTCCCAGGATTGAGGTAGATGGTGACATGAAACTGATTTACGTCGGAGAACTTGTCAGGCTAATACTGGACAAGATTGATCAGCAACTCTCAGATAGTAATTCGATATCAGTTGAGAGCTTACTGGTTCCCTGTACCGGCGAATGCAAAGTAACTGAGCTTCTCGGAATCCTGAACCGATTCATGGATACCTATTTCAGGAACGGGATTTTCCCACAACTCAATAATAGTTTTGAGATTAACCTTTTCAATACGTTCCGCTGCTATATGGATATTGCTCATCATTATCCGGTGAACCTGGTAAAACATACGGATGTAAGGGGAAGCTTTGTTGAAACGGTAAAGCTGGAAACAGGCGGGCAGGTATCCTTTTCAACAACCCTTCCCGGTATCACCAGGGGAAATCATTTCCATACCCGTAAGATTGAACGTTTCGCGGTTATCAAGGGCAAAGCCCTGATCCGGCTCCGGCGCATCGCGACTGAGCAGGTACTCGATTTCGAATTATCAGGCGATCAGCCGGCCTATGTCGATATGCCGATATGGTACACGCATAATATCAAAAATATAGGTGAAGATGAGCTGTACGCCATTTTCTGGATCAATGAATTTTTTGATGCAGGCGATCCGGATACGTTTTTTGAAAACGTGGAATAGATGACTTGTCAGAATAGAACGCAGATGACGCGGATATAGCAGATAGGCTCAGAAAAAAGTTCTCGCAGAGTTTCGCAGAGTTTAAGGCAGAGTTTCGCAGAGAGTGAATAGATATATAAAAATCGTAAATAGAAGTGCTTTTCATAAATTTACAAAATAGTCCATTGCCAGCATTATGCATGAAAACGATATTTCCTATGCAATCAGGGGTGCTGCTTTTAAGATTCACACAGCTCTCGGATCGGGGCTACTCGAATCAGCCTATGAAGCTGCTTTAAGTCATGAGTTGAGGAATGACGGATATGAAGTTAAATCACAGATAGGTTTACCTTTCATATATGGCGATATAAAATTAGATGTCGGCTACCGTATTGATCTCCTGGTAAATGATAAAGTAATCGTGGAAATCAAATCAGTAGCAGCTTTGACGGATGTTCATCACAAACAGGTTTTGACCTACCTTAAACTATCCGATAAAAAACTTGGCCTACTGATTAACTTTAACGTTGCTTCACTAAAAGATTCAATTGTACGAATTGTCAATAACATATAATCCCTGCGCAACTCTGCGAGAAACTCTGCTCTGCGAAACTCAGCGAAACACTCTGCGCAACTCTGCGAGAAACTCTTCTCAGCTATACTCTTCGAGAACCTCCTAACCTGAAAATATATTTAATCTGCGTTCCAACTCAAACCCATGAATAAACTAAAACTCCTCACCATCATCGGCACCCGCCCGGAAATCATCAGGTTGTCGGCTGTTATAAAGGCCTGCGACCGCTATTTCAACCATGTACTCGTGCATACCGGCCAGAACTGGGATTACTCCCTCAACCAGGTGTTCTTTGAAGATCTGGGCATCCGTGCCCCCGATCATTACCTCGATAGCGTCGGCAATACCCTTGGCGAAACCATGGGCAACATTATCGCCCGCTCCTACGATGTGCTTCAGAAAGAAAAACCCGACGCGTTACTCATTCTTGGCGACACCAACTCAGCACTTTCTGCCATTTCCGCCAAGCGTCTCAAAATCCCGATCTTCCATATGGAAGCCGGAAACCGCTGTTTTGATCAGAATGTACCGGAAGAGATCAACCGCAGGATTGTTGACCATATCTCCGATATCAACCTGCCCTATACAGAGCATTCACGAAGGTATCTCATCGCGGAAGGATTCAGGAAAGAACACATTTTCGTGACCGGTTCGCCCATGCCTGAAGTGCTTCAGCAACACAAAGCCGCTATCGCTGCATCCGGGGTTCTCAATAAATTAGCGCTGGAAGCAGGCAAGTATATCCTGGTTTCCGCGCACCGTGAAGAGAACATTGATATTGAGCAGAATTTCGTGAGCCTGATGACTGCCATCAACTCTATAGCCGCACGGTACAATATGCCGGTAATATACTCCACCCATCCGCGAAGCCTCAAATTTATCGAACAGCGCAAGTTTACTTTTCATCCCCTGGTGCAAAACCTGAAACCTTTCGGATTCCTCGACTACAACAAACTCCAGATGAATGCATATTGCATGTTGTCCGACAGCGGCACCCTTTCGGAAGAGAGTGCGATGCTTGGTTTCGCAGGCGTACTCCTTCGCACTTCCACCGAACGTCCTGAAGTACTTGATAAAGGAACGGTAGTTATTGGCGGAATCAATGGCAACGATATTGAGCAGGCCATTGACTTAGCCGTTTCGATGAAGGAAAACAATGAACCCCTGGCTCCTGTCCCCGATTATGCCGATGCCAATGTTTCCGTTAAGGTTGTTAAGATTATCCAGAGCTACACGAAGATTGTGGATAAGGTGGTTTGGGGTAAGTGAGGGATTAGGCAATAGGCAATGGGTATTAGGGGAAAGGGTGGAGATTGAACGCAGATAACACAGAAAAAAGGGATGCCCGCAGATTAATAAAAAGGTTCAGTGTAAATCCGCATAAGTTGTGTCATCTGCATGCTGTCTGCGTAACTCTGCGAGAAGCTCTGCACAACTCTGCCGGAACCTTTTTAATGATTTGAAAAGTTGACAAAACACTTATTACTCAGCAAACAAGAATAACCGCAGAAAAATATCCATGTAAATCCGCTTAATCGGCGTCATCTGCTTGCTGTTTTTGGAACCCGGAAAAAAATATTGAGCACAAGGCAAAAATATTTTTTTAATATGTATACCTTTTAATTAATAATTAAATGAGTAACTTAGCTACTCATTATGTTCACTAACTCATGCTCGAAAGCCTCATCACTTCCAAAACCCGAATCAAGCTATTGCTGAAATTCTTCCTGAACAGCAGCACTAAGGCTTACCTGCGGGGCTTGGAGAGTGAATTCGGTGAATCTACCAATGCCATTCGTCTTGAACTAAACCGTTTCGAGCATGCCGGTTTACTCACATCGCATACTGAAGGCAACCGCAAGCTGTTTTCCGCCAATACTTGCCACCCCTTGTTCCCGGAAATACAAAACCTATTACGCAAACACCTCGGAATTGACCAGTTACTTGAACAGGTAATTGAACAGTTGGGTGAAGTTGAACAAGTATATCTGACCGGTACGTTTGCGCGCGGACAGGAAAGCCCCGACATCGAAATACTGCTTGTCGGAGGCAACATCGATACCGCATACCTTGAAAGACTCATTGCCAAAGCCGGCAACCTGATTCATAAAAATATTCTTTATAACCTTATGCCCAGCCTGCAGTTCGATACCTATTTTGCAAGCCAGGGCCGTGAAAACCTGCTGCTTTTGTGGCAGCAGAACAATTGACGGATTGCCGGCTGCAGGGTCGGTTATAAGTAAGAAAATAAAGACTTTAGGTCAATCATCCCATAAAAAATGATGTGACTGAGAGGGCGAAGCTTTGGAGAGAGGGGAGTGATATTGAAAATAGTGCAGGCCCGAAAAAAGGAACACAGGTACCGCGAAAAAAAAGGATAACCGCAGATTAAAGAATCCACCCTCTAAGAAGGTGGACTTAAAAAGCCCCTGTAAGGGGCAAATGTCGAATTACCATTTATTTTCAACGATCTTTTTTGTAATCAATTATGTTACCTTTTTTCAACGCTTCAATTTTTCTGTAACGTTTAATTTACAGGCATAGCCAACAGAACATAACCACCACCAAAGGAGGTGGTTTTAAATTTATAATAAATTAATGCGTAATACTGCTAAATCTGTTTCATCTGCGTGCAGATGATAGAACACAGAACACAGATAACGCTGAAAAAAAAATACCTGCGTAAATCTGCTCAATCTGCGTCATCCGCGTGCTGATGACAGAACACAGATAACGCAGAAAAAAAAAGATAACAACAGAAATAAAATATCCACGTACATCTGCTCAATCTGCGTCATCCGCGTGCCATCGGTTCTCGCAGAGTTTCGCAGAGTTTCCCGCAGAGTTTCGCAGAGGTTATATCACTCCTGACTAATCCTCACTTTTGTCTTTCAACAAGATTGAAACTATTGATTTGATATATTTTGAGCGTTAATTCTTTTAAGTCAGACCATAAAGTACAATTCACTCTCATACTTTTGTCTTTCATACTTTTGTCTTTTATCTTTAAACCCTGCTATTCACTATTCACTCTCTACACTTAACTATAAATCCCCCTAATAATGCCATACGTCTCTATGTTTTTTGGGATTATAATCCGGATGTTTTACAGTGAGCACAATCCACCTCACTTCCATGCCGAATATCAGGGTTCAGAAGGAATATTTAATTTTGAAGGCGAAATGTTACGCGGGAATAAAATCGGGTATTGCGCTGAAACTAATAAAGGAATGGGCTGTTTTAAGGAAGAATGAATTGGAAGAAAACTGGAAAAATATTAATGATAAAATTGGAATAAATAAGATCGAACCTTTGTTTTAAACTGAATAGTATGGAAACTAATTATATGCCCAGGGTAATTGATGCAAAATACCTGCATGATTTCTCAATCCATATAGTTTTTAGTAATGGGAAAGAAGGAAACATTGATTTAAGTCCCTTTATTGGGCAGGGCATGTTTGAACCTCTTTCGAATCCTGTTTATTTTAAAAAGTTTTTTGTTGACGGCTGG
>JANXXZ010000024.1 GCA_025350385.1 Bacteroidales bacterium | reverse complement strand
TCCATAAATTATTTTTTTGGCTGTTTAAAGTGTGCTTCTATAGAAGTGTCCTAACGTTCCTGGGCTAGGCGTTGTTGGTTTGTGGTGGGCCTAGTGCGTTGGAAAACCAAACACGATTAGCTCATGTTACATACAGGCTAGTTTTTTCTTGGATATCAGTCATTTTCATTCATAATTGTTAAAACTTTCTTTTATCAACTACATAACACATTCTATAGCAAGCCATTTCTGTTTCATGATTTCAATTACCAAGTTAACCAAGTTCAAATCTATAATATTCATTTCCACCTTCATTATAATAGAGTTGTCCAAAGTGTGAATTTCCTTCTTGCAGAATTACGAACACTAATCTATTAGAATTTTTTTCATGAAAACGTATACCGCTTGTTTTATAAGACATATCCCTAACTGATGTTACATTGCCACCTACTTTCTCTGTTACTGTTACGAGCATTTTATCCTGATCAACGCGGATACCTGCAAAACTATATTTCAATTGTTGATCTATATAGACTAGCAACTTTTCCTCTTTAGAATGATAGACTATTCTGATTTGAACTTTAGTTATTACGTCCTTCCAACTTGTTCCATTACTATCCTGGTAAAAGTGAAATATAGGGAAAATTTGATCCTCCCATAGCTGCTCGATGCTTTTTAGTCCAGTTTTATTGAAATTACCTTCGTCAAAATCTTTAGTAATTACGTTTGTATTCCTAACAGTGTCATAGTTGACTACTTTTTCAACATTTATTGATCTATCAATATTTGAATTCTGTGTATTATCATGACAACCAAGGATTACTAAATAGAGTGCTGGGATCAAAATCAAAAATGCTTTTGTCATTGTTTTTTATTTCATTAATGATAACTATTTATTTCATTATTATTTCAGATACTTATAGGCTTCTCAAGCTTGTGTGTAACTGTTGGCTAACCGCTACTCCGGTTTTAACCTCCTCGTTAGGTCTAAATTAAATACATAAGCCATCAGTATAGGGTTCATGCTGTATAAGTTAGCACGGCGCTCGGCTGGTTTAATGTTAACGTTGGTATCAACTACCAGCCCGGTAAAAGATTCAGGTCCTAAACCCCTATCTTACCATGGCCCGTTCTTTCAGTTCTTTCGGCATTTTTTCAATCGCATAGCGTAATGCGGTTCGGGGCATCATGGATTTGTTACGCATTACATAATCAAATATTTCCTGCTGATGCGCCTGGCTTGCTGCTTTCAGCATCCAACCATATCCTTTTTGAACCAAATCATCTTTATCAAGGAGTAAAATATCCGCTATCTCTAAAATTTCAGTTAAAAACCTTCCCTTTCTGGCCGGTAGGATTAATGTCACAGCGGAAGCACGTCGCATCCATCGGTTGTCTGATTTTGCGAAGGATTTAAGTCTCAATAAAAACTCAGGATACATTTCTACGAATTCTCCCAGGGTATGATTACACAATGTATCACAGGATGCCCAATTGCTTATATAAGTTTCTATCCATTTTCCGAAAATTTTGAAGTCACCAGGTGTGTAATCTTTCCGGATAAAATAAGACCAGTTACACGCTATGAAGGATTCTTCAATATACCCGGATTGCCAGAGTATATCGCAAAGTTCAACTATCTCAGATTTCGACTTGTTTTTGAGCGCTTTATAATAATCCCTGCTAATCCTGCCTACAATGGCCGACTTTACGCCATAGCATTTGATCGGCTCTTTAAAGAAATTCTGACTGGTTTCGCGGGTTTTTGAGTCACTATTATCCTCAAGCTCTTTGCGGATTTTACTTATAATACTATCCATTACACTTTGATGTTAATAATCCCGGCAATTAGAAACTGATTAAAATTTATCCGTATCTCATTTACCCCCTCTGTCTCCCTCTGAAATCAGGGGGAGGACATTCTAAAAAGGATTTTTCTTTTATTGAATGAACTACAATTCAGAACAATCTGCTCCCTCCCTGAATTCAGGGAGCTGGGTTGGGTAATTATTTATAAATTTAAACAGTCACATAATTATTACTAAAAAGTTGCGGTCCGATATTCAGGTACCTGTTATACCGGTTTAAGCCTTCGGGTAAGTTCTGAATTAAATACAAAAGCTTTCAGTTCGGGGTTGACGGTGTGGAGGATATTATCGCGGTCGCCTTCCCACCATAGCTTTCCTTTATAAATAAAATAGACTTTCTGTCCGATTTCGAGCACCGAGTTCATGTCGTGGGTCACAACCACTGTTGTTATATCGTATTCAAGAGTAATCTCTTTAATTAGTTCGTCAATGAGGTTGGCAGTCTGCGGATCAAGACCTGAATTAGGTTCATCGCAGAACAGGTATTGCGGGTTGAGGGCAATTGCACGGGCAATGGCTACGCGTTTCTTCATACCGCCGCTTAATTCGGAAGGCAACATGTCGTTCACATTCTCCAGGTTAACCCTCGAAAGGCAGAAGTTGGCCCGGTCCCGTTTTTCATCCGGCAACATGGTCGTGAACATGGTTAAAGGAAACATTACATTTTGTTCGGCGGTCATGGAATCGAACAATGCCCCGCCCTGGAAGAGCATGCCAATTTCCTTTCGTATTGATTTTTTTTCGGTAAACGACATCTTCGAGAAGAGCCTGTTATCATAAAACACTTCTCCTTGCTCAAAATCAAACAATCCAACCAGGCATTTAAGCAAAACAGTTTTACCCATTCCGCTCTGCCCGATGATCAGGTTTGTTTTACCTTTATCGAAACGGACCGTAACATTTTCAAGAACAATGCGATCGCCAAAACGCTTGGTTATATTTATACCTTCAATCATGCCAGCAGGAGTTGTGTGAGAATTAGGTTGGCGAAAATAATGGCTATACTGCTGTATACTACGCCTGAAGTGCTGGCATTGCCAACTTCCAATGCCCCACCTTTGGTATAATAACCATGATAGGCCGATACGGAAGTGATTATAAATGCAAAAACTACGGTTTTGGTTAAGGCATACCAGATATCATACATATGGAAAAATGACTGGATGCCATACACATAACCATAGGAACTTATGAGACCAGTAGTAGTTCCGGCAAACCATCCTCCGGCTACACCTAGTACCATGCTCATCATGATCAGGAAAGGGAAAACGAACATAGCTGCCATGATCTTGGGAAGAATCAGAAAAGAAGCAGAATTTATCCCCATGACTTCAAGGGCATCAATTTGTTCGGTAACTCTCATCGTGCCGATTTCGGAAGCGATCCTGGATCCGACTTTACCGCACAGGATAAGGCTGATGATGGTAGGTGCAAACTCAAGCACAATGCTCTGCCGGGTTGCAAAGCCTATAGTATAAAGCGGAACCAGCGGCGAGTCGATATTAAAAGCCATCTGTATGGTTAACACCGCGCCCATAAAAACCGAAATAATGGCAACAATACCTGCCGAAGCATAACCAAGATTATCGATCTCGATCATGAACTGCCTGCGGTAGACTGCCCGTTTTTCGGGTTGCTTGAAAACCTTCAACAATAAGTTAAGGTAGCGGCCAAAATGATATAAAATCTTCATTGTACACAATAATTACTGCTAAATTAGCGTAAATTTATCAACGTGCATGTTGGTTAACGATTAATTGTACTCAGCATGATATTGCCTAATGCTTAAGATATTGCATATTAGGCGACAGGCTACTCCAAAAATAAATATTAGCTTTGCATCGGCCGGATTCATGATGAACACTTTATAACTGGATGAGGTAACATAAGTGCAGGTTGAATAGGTAAAAGATTTTCCTTTTTAAGAGAAACAGCAATCTATGAATCATACTCCTTCCGGTCTCCGGCTCCGCAATCTCCTGATAATCCTGGCTGGATTATTCATCATCCTGTTACAAAGTTGCGCAACGAATGGTTATAATAACAGAAACTGGCGGCGGACTCCTGCCTCAACTGGTCACAACCGCTGCGGATGCCTTATTGAGAAGCCGTTTGATTTAACTCCTAAGCCACTTGTTTATGAATACCAGGCCTGAAAACCTGGCTTTACTGCTGGCCCGTTTCCCCGAAAATTCACATTGGCTTATTGAACAGTACATAAGCAAGTATTCATTCCAGCTAAAAATCACTAAACCCCGCAAATTGAGGCTTGGGAGTTTTCGTGCAGCCCGGAAGGGTGAAATGCCGGTTATCAGCCTCAACAATGACCTGGGCCTTTATTCCTTTCTTCTTGTTTTCATCCATGAACTGGCTCACCTGGTGGTTTGGCAGCAACATAGCCGCAGAGCCTCACCTCATGGGATTGAATGGAAAAATAACTTTCGTAGCCTGATTGATCCATTATTTGAACATCATCTTTTTTCGGCAGAACTCAGGCAGGGACTGGAAAGATATTTTCTTAAAACTCCTGCTTCTTTTCAACATGATGTAAAATTGCAGCGGTTACTCCATGCACTTGATGGCAATGGGGAATTTGTTACACTGGGCGATATTCCTGACAAAGAACCATTTCATCTCTCCGATGGAAGACAAATGGTAAAACTGGAGCGGGTAAGAACAAGGTATAAATGCTTTTGCCCTTCGAATAAACGGTATTACCTTGTTTCGCCAGCAGCCCAAATATTTCGGTCAGAAAACCTTTAATCAGACAGGTTTTCATATTTTTGTAGCCAAAGTGTTGAATTTCTGAGTGTTTATAAAAATTTTTATCATAAACAAATTGGGATGAATAAAAACAATTATTGCATCATAATGGCCGGAGGGGTTGGCGCCCGTTTCTGGCCCCTCAGCCGTACATCCAGACCCAAACAGTTCATTGATATTCTTGGAACGGGTGAAACCCTGATACAACAAACTTTTCGCAGGTTTGCCTCCACCTTTCCGACCGAAAATATTTTTGTGGTCACTCATGAGTTGTATCGCGAACTTGTGATTGAACAATTACCTGCCATTCTTTCTGATCACGTGCTTTGCGAACCGGTTCGCCGAAACACAGCACCATGTATTGCTTATGCCAGCCATAAGATTGCAAAACTTAATCCTGATGCCTGCATTGTTGTGGCTCCATCTGACCACATCATTCTGAGAGAAGATGTATTTACTGATACGATTGATACCGCGCTTAAAGCTGCAGCCGAAAACGATTGGTTGCTCACGCTGGGAATTATGCCAAGCCGGCCCGATACGGGATATGGTTATATTCAGTTTGATGATGCCACCACTTTCCCTCCTGAAGATAAGGTTCGGAAAGTGAAAACATTTACCGAAAAGCCGCATCTTGAATTAGCTGAGTCTTTTCTGCAAAGTGGAGATTTCCTGTGGAATTCAGGAATATTTATCTGGTCGCTGAAAAGTATTCTGAAAGCTTTTGACAAACATCTCGCTGAGGTGGATATCATATTCCGTGAAGGGCAGAAAGATTATTTCACCCCTGCTGAAGGGGATTATATTCAACAAGCCTATACGATCTGCAAAAGCATTTCTATCGATTATGGTGTAATGGAAAAGGCTGATAATGTTTATGTAATTGCTTCTGATTTTGGATGGTCCGACCTCGGAACCTGGGGGTCACTGTACGAAGCCCGCACCCGCAACGAACAGCAAAATGCAATTGTAGGAAACAATGCAATTGTTTACGACTCCCAAAATTGTATCATAACACTTCCCAATGATAAGGTTGCAGTTATTCAGGGCCTTGATAATTATATTGTGGTTGAAGATAAGGATGTACTCCTCATTTGCAGGCGCAATGATGAACAATATATCCGTGATTATGTAGATGCAGTAAGAAGTCGAAAAGGGGAAAAGTATGTGTAAAGGAAATTACGGTTTACTACCCCTCCTGAATGAAATTTAACTCTTATAACCATATTAATAAGATGAAATAGCCATGGCTGATAAATCCCCAACTGAAAATGATATTGCGTTCAACCATGGCGTATCCCATCTGACCACTAAAAAACAAATTAATAACCTATGAAAAAAGTACTCCTGATCCTGACGGTCATTCTAGCATCGCTCTCCTATCAAACCAGGGCTGACGAAGGAATGTGGCTACCTTTATTTATTGAACGGCTGAACTTTGTTGATATGCAAAAGGAAGGACTGCATCTCACCGCCGATGAAATATACAGCATAAATCACAGCAGCCTCAAAGATGCAATCATCATGTTTGGCGGAGGATGCACCGGTGAAGTTGTTTCATCACAGGGATTGTTGTTCACCAACCATCATTGTGGTTTCGGAGCTATCCAATCGCACAGTACTTTAAATCATGACTACCTGACGGATGGTTTTTGGGCAATGCGGATGGAAGAAGAACTTCCTAATGAGAATCTTACTGCACGTTTCCTTGTAAGTATACAGGATGTGTCAGCAGCAGCCATGGCTGGTTTGACAGAAAATATGACAGAAGCTCAGCGAGCTGTCAAAATAAAGGAAAACACGAAAAAGCTGGAATCAGGTGCAATGAAGGGTTCACAGTATGATGCCCGGGTTGGTTCTTTTTTCAATGGTAATGAATTTTATCTGTTTCTGTATGAAGTATATAAAGATGTAAGACTGGTAGGTGCACCGCCTGTATCGATAGGGAAATTCGGAGCCGATACGGATAACTGGATGTGGCCCCGCCATACTGGCGACTTTTCCATATTCAGGATCTATGCAAATAAGGATAATAAGCCAGCAGAATACTCGACAGATAATGTTCCTTTTAAACCAAAACAATACCTGCCCGTTTCTATCAAAGGGGTGAAGAAAAATGATTTTGCATTGATCCTGGGCTATCCCGGCAGTACCGACCGCTATGCAACATCCTATACCATTGACTGGGCATTGGAACATAATAACCCAGCGGTAGTAAAAATCCGGACCAAGAAACTGGAAATCCTGAAGCAGGATATGGATGCAAGTCCTGCAGTCCGGATTAAATATGCTTCAAAATTTGCAGGGAGTGCTAATTACTGGAAGTTCTTTATCGGACAGAATAAAGGATTGAAAAAACTGGATGTAATCGGGCGTAAACGGGAGCAGGAAGCACAATTTGCCGCCTGGGTCAGTGCCGACCGGGATCGTGCTGTAAAATACCGTGACGCTTTGTTTAATATTGACAAAGCATACACTATAATTAACAAGTATGAAGCAGCTGTTCGCTATAATTCCGAGGCAGTTCTGGGTGGTTGTGAGATTATCCGGTTTTCGCGCCAGTTTAACAACCTAATTGACGAACTCACAAAACCCACCCCCGATCAGAAGGTTGTAAAAAGTCTTACAGACAAAGTGTCCCAGGCAGCTGTTCAGTATTTTAAAAACTATAATGCCCCAACGGATCAGAAAATGCTTGCTGCAATGCTCCTTCTATATTACCAGGATGTTCCCCGCGAACAGCAGCCGATATACCTGAGCACCCTGGTTAAAAAATATAAAGGGAGCTTTGAGGTTTACTCAAATCTTGTTTTTGCAAAATCAATGTTTGCCGACTCGGCAAGGGTTTTTAAATTCCTGGCAAATCCGGGAATGAAAGCACTCTTGAAAGACCCGGCCTGGATACTGCAAAAAGCATTTGCGGCTAATTCCAAGATTATTGACAGCCTTGTGCGTCCCGGCCAGGAATTGCTCACAGCAGGCAGGAGACTTTACGTAAAAGGGCTGCGTGAAATGCTCCCTGACACAAAATTCTATCCTGATGCCAACAGCACTATGCGCCTGACATATGGTAAAGTGCTTGACTACAGTCCTGCCGATGCTGTTGATTACAATTACATTACTACCCTCAACGGGGTAATGGCAAAAGAAGATCCTTCCAACCTGGAATTCGTAGTTCCTGAAAAGTTAAAGCAGTTGTACAAAGCCAAAGACTACGGCCGCTATGGTGAAAACGGGGACATGGTTGTCGGATTTCTGACTACCAATGATATTACCGGGGGAAATTCAGGAAGCCCGGTACTCAACGGTGATGGAGATCTTATCGGATTGGCCTTTGATGGTAACTGGGAAGCAATGAGCGGTAACTATGCTTTTGAGCCTGAACTTCAACGTACAATATGTGTTGATATCCGATATGTGCTTTTCATCATTGAAAAGTATGCCGGTGCAACTAATCTGATTAAAGAGCTGAATATCAAGAGCTAAGTGACCGGAAAAATCGATATTCAGATTTTTGATTTCTTTTCTCAATTATTAAGGAAGAATGTATGGCTTTGGAAATAGAACGGAAATTTCTTGTAAATGTGGATCTCCTTCCCAAAGGAATTGAAGGTAAAAATCTCAGCCAGGGCTATCTACTTATCAGCGATCAGAAATCAATAAGAGCCCGGATTTCCGGGGAGAAAGCATTTATTACCATCAAGGGACCTGATACTAATGGTACCCGTTCGGAATTTGAATACGAGATACCTATAAATGATGCTGAGTACATGCTGGCAAATTTTTGCAATCAGCCGGTAATTTCGAAAATACGGTACCGGATTAACAGGCACAATCAGCTTTGGGAAGTTGACGAATTCCTCGGTGCTAACCAGGGACTCTGGCTGGCGGAAATTGAATTACGTCACCGTGAAGATATAATCGAAATTCCGCCTTGGTTGGGTAAAGAAGTTACCTTTGATAACAGATTCTTTAATACATATATTTCGCTGCATCCATATAATACCTGGGCTGATAAAATCTGAGGCCACAGCTTAACATTCAGTATTTTTGCTGATTCATTGAAGAAGAATTTTAAAAAAAATGTCCATGCAAACCAAGGCACTCCTCCCATTCGCTTTAATATTGATTACATTGGCATCATGTAAAAAGGATACGATAACCGACGCCTATTTGAGGGGTGGAAATTCGTTAATCAAGACTACGGATGGTAACATGCTCATTGCAGGTTACAATATAGGCGGAAATGGAAGTTATGACGGTTACCTGGCGAAGGTCAGCCTATCTGGGGAAGTTTTATGGAGCAAAACCTATGGCAACAATTTGTCAGATGGTTTTTATAATGTCATCAATTCTTCAGGCGGAGGTTATATCGCTACAGGATTTTTCAGTAATACAGCTAACAATCTGGCAAATCTCATATTGCTGAAAACCAATGAACAAGGCGATGTGTCATGGTTGGCTAATATCGGTGATACAATCAATAAAAGTAATGGCACAAAAATAACTCAGGGATTTGCTTCAGCCCCGACAGCTGATGGAGGATACATCGCCTGTGGTTATATTCAGAATGGTTCGGAAGCCGATCGTGATATTTACCTGGTGAAAGTAAATTCTAATGGTTCTATGGCCTGGGATAAGCGTTACGGGAAACAGGGCGTCAGTTATACCAACTCTGTATATGATGCGGCTTATGGTATAGTTCCGTCAGGTGACAGCGTTTTTTATATTACCGGTTCCATGAACGGGAATATAAATTGTTGCGGGAAAACTTTTCTGATGAAGATCGATACATCCGGTGATACTCTGTGGACAAAAACCTATAGCCAGGGTCTGGGATATTCGTTGGCAACCACTTCCGACGGAGGAGTCATTATAGGGGGAACCAGGGATGAATCCGGAGAGAATATCTACCTCTTGAAAACCGATGGCAACGGATTGCTAACCTGGGAAAAGAGTTTTGGCGGTACTGGTTATGACTTTGGAACTACGGTTATTCAAACTATTGACGGCGGGTATGCAATTACAGGGTTTTCAACTACATCAACTGCAAACAGCCAGGATATAATACTAATTAAAACTGACGCTTCCGGTAACTCAAAATTTCAGCTAACTTACGGAAGTTCTGATGTGGAGCAGGGATTCGGACTTGTTCAACATGATGATGGTGGTTTTAGTATAGCAGGAATGAGTAATTCAGGAGGTAGTTACATTTATCTTGACAGGACGGATGCGCTCGGCATTGAAATATGGCAAAAGAACCTTAAATAACAGGTATGCGGAATTCTATGGCACACTCTTTGAAATATGAATCGCACTCATAAAAAATTATTAATCCTTCGAAAAATGAAAACTATGAAATTGTTGACCGTAGCTTTACTTATAAGTGCGGTAGTATTGACAAGCCAGGCTTATGCGCAAAATGTCGGGAAAGCCTCAAGTAAGCAAAAACAGGAAAACCTGGAAAAAATAAAAGCGCACCAGGCTGAAATGCAAAAGAAATATAATTCGATGACTCCTGAGCAAAAAGTTGAAGCCAAGCGCAGGGCCGACGAATACAAAAGAAGCGGAGGTAAAAAAACTACATCTGCTACTGCCGTGCAGACCGGCAGAGAGGTAAAGAATCCCGGCACTTCTGCAGTAGTTAGTAGGACTTCCACACAACCTAAACAGGGTAACGTTAAAAAAGCTGTGAAATCAACCAAGCCGATATTGATGGATGAAAACGGAAAGCCCAAAAAGGTTGTTAGCCCCGTAACTGTTCAACCTGCAAAAAGTGAAATAAATACCGCTAAAACAACAGAGATAAAGAGAACAACTGAGGTCAAAAAAACTGTTGCACCTTCAACCAACACACCGGCAATTACAAAAACTCCTGTTAAACCTTCAGTCCCGAACGGAAAAAAAGTGGTGGGAGTTAAAGTTAAGTAAGTTTTATAGTAACAGGGGACATCATTTAAAAGCGGGTTATCATTCATTTTGATAACCCGCTTTTTGCATTTTCTGAAACTACTTTAAGAAAGTTCTCCAACTGGTAATAAATTCTGCAGTCAGGATTGGCCTCCCTCAAATATCACATCTGGTGTTGAATTTACAGTCGTGTCTTAACAAGCGCAAAACGCTGTTTAAGTTTCAGGAAAGGCTTTTCCAGCAATTCATAACTGATTACGGGAACAATGAGTGATAATGTGAATATGATGAAAAAATACAGGTAGATATTGTTGATTCCGTGAGGTAATAAAACCTTCTTGATCACAACCAGCACTAAAATATTCCCATACATATAAATACCATATGAAACCTTGCCCAGGTATAGTAATGGTTTGAACCGCCCTAACACACTTGTACGTTTTGGATTATAAAGTATATCCATCATGAGCAATCCCATGAGCGAAATATACAAGAAACGCCGGGTAACACCATTCAGCATATTGTCGAAATTACTCATATCGTCAAACGAAAGGAGCAAAATGAGGATAACCGAAATCAGGACCATTATGCTCCAGTGCAGTTTGAATTCAAACGGTTTTTTTATATAGAAAACGGCCAGTAATCCTCCCAGCAGGATCACATCCATGCGGCTAAGAGTATGCAGATACAGTTGGTACCAGTTGGAAGCCAGGAAAATATACGTGTAAATTTTGTATAACCAGCTGAAACCAATCAGAAGCATAATGGCAGAAGGTAGTTTCCTGAATGGAATAAAAGCTACAATTAATGGCCAGAACAGGTAAAAATGCTCTTCGATACAGATCGACCAGAAATGGGCAAAAGGATACATCCATTGCTGTGTGTTGATGGTTTCGAAGTTATTGACCAGTGCGATGGTAGGCCAATAGGTTGGTTGCTTTTCACCCAGCCAGTTTACCAGCAGAGGAGCCATTGCAATGAGAAAGAAATAGAGCGGCCAGATGCGCAACCCACGACGGATATAGAATTTAGGAACATTTACTTTACCGTATTTTTCCTTTTCCATTACCAGTAGATAGGTAAGCAGGTAACCACTGATGAAGAAAAAGATATCTACACCTACCGGTAAATTCCTTATAAACTGATCCACATGCAACCCAATGTGCGAGAGCGTTTTGTAATCGCCCGTCGAAACAACGCCGGGCAGTCCAAACCAGCCTTTCCATGCAATATATGAATGGTAAATAACAATCATAAAAGCAGCGAAGAAACGGATAATATCAAATTGCGGGATATAAACCGTTGAAGAAGTTTTTTCTTGCAAGGAAACTGGATTTTGAAAACTTGTCAAAAATAGGAAGATTTGCTTTTGATTCGGGAATTATATTCGATGAAATAGCCATGACTGTAAAAACATCAACCAAAGATGTTAATAAAACCAATCATGGCGTAATCCCTGTCAGCCGAAGGGCCGGCATCTGACCTCTAAAAATATAAATGTCAGCACATGAATAGAATTTACTGCTAATCGGATTAGATCGGTTAGCCTTTCTGGGATTCTGTTAATGAACAGAAATAGCAATAAAATATGCATGTTATTGCTTCAATTAGGTATATGA